>JALTHX010000123.1:0-9768 GCA_027076005.1 Caldisericaceae bacterium | reverse complement strand
CAAATAATCGGTTTCTATCAACATAAATTTAATAGTCCCATTTTCCTAATTTTAACACAATTTGAAAAAAAATTCAATATAAACTGCTATAAGTTAAAAATTATTTGTATTTGGAATTATAAAGTGCATCCTTTATCTTTTGAATAATTGCATTTTTATTTTCATAAATGTCCGTTGTAATTTTTATTTTCGGAAAATGCCAGTTTGCATAGAATTTTTTGTAACGGGTATCAAGGCTGTCCAGATATTCACGAGGGATTTTCTCAAAGTCACGCCCGCGCTTTGAAATATTCCTGAGAAGTTCGTCCACCGTTTTTTCAAGATAAATCATAAGGTTAGGCGTAGGAAGATGTGTAACCATCAAATTATAAAGTTTGTCATATACCGCCCACTCTGCATCGGTCATAAGCTTGTCTTCGTGAAGTGCTTTTGCAAAAACTTCTCTATCTTCATATATTGAACGGTCCAAAACAGACGGAACTTCGGATAATAAAATGTGATGCAAAATTTGTTCGTATCTCAATGCAAGAAAATTTATTTGAGTGGCAAATGCCCAACGTTTCATATCTCTGTAGTAATCTTTAAGGAAGAGATTGCTGCTGAAATCCTCGAAATATACACTAAACCCCATTTCCTTTGAGATGATCTGTGAGAGGGAAGTTTTCCCTGCACCGATGTTTCCGGATACCACTATATACATATCACTCTGTCTCCTTTATCACCGAATTTGCTATTATAAGTTTCTGAATTTCGTTTGTTCCCTCTATAATTTCATACATTTTTGCCTCCCTGTAAAGTCGTTCTACCGGATAATCCTCTATGAAGCCGTAACCCCCGAATATCTGTAAAGCATTCCGTGTTACTTCAGCTGCGGTTTTTGCCGAGAAATATTTAGCCATTGCCGCATATTTCGGTAGATTTTTGTTGTTTTTATCTTTCAGCTCTGCTGCCTTTAACGTTAGAAGTTCCGATGCGGATACGGAAGCCTCCATATCGGCAATAAGACTTTGGATCATTTCAAACGTGGAAATCGGCTTTCCGAATTGCTCTCTTTTTTTTGCATACCGTACTGATTCTGTTAATGCACGCCTTGAAAGCCCTATTGCACCTACGGAAGCACTTATTCTGCCTATGTCAAGGGTTTTCATTGCGATAATAAAACCAAGATTTTCTCTGCCAAGGAGGCGTTGCTTTGGCAGTTTAACGTTGTTTAAAAAGAGGGAAGCATTAGGAAGCCCGGGAAGTGCCATTTTCTTTTCTTGCCTGCCTACTGAAAACCCTTCATCGCCCTTTTCGACGATAAATGCTGAAATGCCTCGTGCTCCTCTGTCCTTGTCTGTCTTTGCCATTATCACATAAATATCTGATAAGCCCGCATTTGTTGTAAATACTTTAGTACCGTTTAGTATATAAAAATCACCGTCCTTTTTTGCCTCTGTTTGAATATCCGCGGGATTTGAGCCTGCATTCTGTTCAGTTAATGCAAATGACCCGACAAGTTTTCCTTTGATCATATCAGGGATGTATTTATTTTTTTGTTCTTTTGTCCCACCTAACAGTATGGAGAAGGTAGAAAGAGAGTGTGCTCCAAGCACTGCAGAAATAGTGTTACTTGTATACGCGAGTAGTTTACCCACTTTTGTGTATGTTAAAAAAGGAAGCCCAAGGCCACCATACTCCTTTGGAAAAGGGATGGCTATAAAACCATGATTCCCCAATTCCCCAAATATTTTTTCTACGTATTTTCCTTCAACTTCTATTTCTTTTTCAAAAGGAGCTATGTATTTTTCTCCAAATTCTTTTGCTGCTTTGAGAACTTCCTTTTCTATGTCCATTTTCACCTCACATTTTACTTGCAAAATCTAAATCATTTTATAATATAAAAGTAAATTTTCAAAATGGGCGGTGTGAATGCTTACAGTAAACGGTATTACTTTTATAAATGCAGGAAACAGAATTCTGAATGGCGTTACATTTAGTGTGAACGGCCAAAAAAAGATTATAGTCGGTGAAAACGGAAGCGGTAAAACTACTTTACTTGAAATCATTTCCGGAAAACTATTGCCTGACAGTGGCGCTGTTGTCATTAAGGGTAAGTTTGCCTATGTCCCGCAAGAAATAATGGTACTTGAACATACTGGTATCGAAGAGATAGAAAATGCGTTTTCTGATATAAAAAAAATTGAGCAAAAGCTTGACATAATTGAGAAAAAGGAAGATTTTAGCGAAGAGTACAATAAACTTTTAACAGAATATGAGGAAAAAGGGGGCTATACATACAAACAAAAAATAAACGTATGGATGGATAAAATAGGGCTTTCAGCTAATACGGCAAGGAGAAAAATGTATGAGATGAGTGGGGGAGAGAGGACAAAATGCGAGATTATAAAAGCCTTGCTTTCGGAACCCGACTTGCTTATTATGGATGAGCCTACAAACCACCTTGACATAGAAACAATAGAAATGCTTGAGGATATTTTAAAGAAGTTTCTGGGGGATCTATTGGTTGTTTCGCATGACAGGACTTTTATAGACAGGGTTGCCACGCATGTACTTTACCTGTCTAACGGTGAAGTTAAAGAGTATCCCGGAGATTACGAAAAGTTTGAGAAGCTGCGCGATAGTGAAAATGAAAAACTTGCAAAAGAGCGTGAAAAATTGCTGAAGTACGTTGACAAGGAACGTGCCTTTATTGAAAAATTTCGTTATGGTACACGGGCTGCTCAGGCAAAAAGCAGAGAGAAAAAAATTAAGAAAATTGAAATACCCGAAGCCTCTAAAGAGCAAAATTTGAAAGTAAACCTAAAAGCGGAAAATAGAGGCGGAGAAAAAGTACTTGAAGTTAAAAATTTAAAAAAGAGTTTTGATGGGGAAACGGTATTAAATGAAATTGACTTTCTTTTATTAAGAAATGAGCGTGTAGGAGTTGTTGGCAAAAACGGGAGCGGAAAGTCAACATTCCTTAAAATTGTTGCAGGCGTGGAAAAACCGGATTCTGGTACTGTGAAGATTGGGCCCAGTATTTCCATAGGTTATTTTCCGCAGGATGCATTTTCAATGGGCCTTAATAATGTGATTATAAATGAAATAACAAGCTATGGGTATACAATTTCTGAAGCAAGGGACATTCTTGCCCTGTTTGGATTTATGGGAGAGGAGGTTTTTAAGACAGTAGGAGAACTTAGCGGAGGAGAAAAACGAAAACTTCTCCTTGCCAAAGTATCCCTTATAAAGGGTAATTTCCTGGTTCTTGACGAGCCAACGAACCATCTTAGCATTGACCTAAAAGAGGCTGTACTTGAAGCTTTGAAAAATTACAAGGGCACAATCTTACTTGTTACTCATGACAGATATGTCCTGCAAAATGCTGTAAGCAAAATATATTTTATGGAAAATGGGAAAATAAGAGAAAAACATATCAGGGAAAAACCATTAGAAAAATTGCGTACTGACAAAAATAAAGAAATAAATAAGATTACTGCGCGCATTGCTTTTCTGGAAAAGTCCCTCAGGGCTGGAAAGAACGAGAAGAAAGAAAAAGAGCTTAAGATTTTGAAAAATAAGTTAAAGAAACTTATTCGCGGAAAGTAGTTGGGGGGACAGGGCCCCCTATTTTATTTGAATAATACCTTTATTTCGCAGAGATAAAGTTTTAAGTTTAACAAGAAATGGACTACAAGAAGGGCCACTAAAATGAGCCCAGGAATATCATGTAATGTTTCAAGCCCACTTCTTGAAAACCCCAAAAATGTCCAATTTAGCAAACGTGTTTCCCGCCCGTTTGGCGCAACAAACAACCCTATACCAGAAAAACCTACTACAATAAATAATGCAAGTATCAAAGACGATAAAATCGCTTTTACTTTTGTTTGTATAATATTCATATTTATTACCTCCATTAAAATTTTAAAGCTACTTTAATAGTAATCACAAGTGTGGGGAAAATATGAAAGTGTAATTAGAACTGCTATGGTAATATTTCAAAAAGTTTGTATAATAAAATGGTGATTTATATGGCAAGAGTTACGGTATCAATTGAGGGGAGACTTGCAGGAGAGTTAGGAATTGCACGTTTGTATATGAGTGGCAATTCTGTGAGAGAAGTGCTAAATTATCTCAAGGAAAAATTCTCTCTTTTAGGTAAGGCATTTGAATATAGGGAAGTCGAAATTCTTTTGAATGGCCAGAATATAAGTATTTTATACAAAAAAGAAAATACAGAATTGGAAGATTTTGATGTATTACGTATTGTGAGGAAAAACAAATATATTCTCATTTCTTCCCCGGTGAGTATAAATGATATGAAGAAAATTAAGTTATAGGAGCGGTTATGGCAAAAGTTACGGTGGTGCTTCATGGAGAAATTGCGGAGAAAGCTGGCAAAAATAGGATTTACTTGCAAGGAAACACCGTAAGAGACGTGCTTGAAAGAGTAAAAGAAGAGCTGCCATTTATTGAAAAGGAATTGAAATATAGCAGGGTAATTTGTCTTGTAAACGGACGAAACATAGAGACTCTGAAAAAAGAAAATACAGAATTGGAAGATTTTGATATGGTAAGGCTTGCACTAAAAGACGGCAGCTATTTTGATTTCTTTCCGCCGGATGGTGGTGGCTAACATATTGCTTAAACATTCTTTTGAATTTTTGAAAAATTCTTCGAAACTGCTCAAATTGCCCTTGCAAAAAAATACAATCTATGTAAAAATATAGTTGTGGAAAACGCGTTAGCCTTAACAATTAAAAATCTTGGTGTTGGGTATATTGTACTCACCATAGTGGATATCCTTCTTGTTGCACTAATTATTTACCTTGTGCTAAGAGCAATTCAGCACACACGGACGTTGCAACTTGCGGAGGGGATAGGGTTGTATTTTGTTATTGTTGCTATATTTGCAAAGCTCAGTGACGTTATTCACCTTATCACTTTTGCTTTTCTAATGAACTGGTTATTGCGCTTTTCTGTTTCGTTCCTTCCCTTTCTCCTTGTTGTTGTCTTTCAACCGGAACTCAGAAAATGGTTTACTGGCCTTGGTAAAGGGGTTTTCATAGAAACACGGGAAACAAGTGAAGAAGACTTCAAAACCGTAATTGATGAGATAGTCAAGAGTGCAAAATATCTTTCTTTGAATAAGATTGGAGCACTAATAGTAATAGAGCGTTCGGTTCCACTGAATGAGTATATGGAAACGGGAGTCATTTTTAAGTCTCTTGTGCGTTCTGAGCTCCTCAATACTATTTTCTTTCCTAATACTGCATTGCATGACGGTGCAGTTATTATAAAGGAGAGTAAAATAGAAGCAGCAAGGTGTGTTTTGCCACTATCCCTGGATGAATCCCTGGATAGAGAAGGCGTGGGAACAAGACACAGGGCAGCTGTAGGCGTTACGGAAGAAACAGATGCGGTGGCTGTAGTTGTTTCCGAGCAAACAGGTATAATCTCAATGGCTTTAAAGGGGAAACTTACGCGTTACCTTAGTCCACTTGAGCTCAGGGGCATGTTGCTTGTTATTGCAAAGCCTATAACAATTGGCAAAAGAGAAGGAGGCACTGTGAAAAAATGAAAAAGTTCTTTATGAAGTTTCTTGATATAAGAGTGCTTTCCGTAATTTTTGCAATACTTATATGGTACTATGTAATCGGAGTACAGGGGCCAATAATTACACGTACATTTAAGGTGCCGATTACTCCTATAAATTTGGAAAGCGGAGTATTTATAGTAAATAGTCCCGAAAATGTGAATGTTACGGCAGAAGGGTCTAGTAAAGCAGTGTTAGGCATCAAAGGCTCCGACTTTACAGCTTTGGTAAACCTTGCTGGTAAGTCCGAAGGGGAGATTTATGTACCTGTTGACGTTAAACCTCCGACTTCTGCTATAAAAGTGAGAATGGTTTCGCCTGAAAAGGTAAAAATTGGGCTTGAGAAAATTACGACAAGGAAACTTCCTGTGGTTGTAAAATTTAAAGGAAAACCTGCTGATGACTTTATGCCTGCTTCTCCAATCATAACGCCTGATAGTGTTATATTGACCGGGCCTTTAAGTAAACTTGATGAGATAGAGTCTGCAATTGTGGAGGTAGACCTCACTGGTATAAATAGTGAAACCACTGTTGTTTTGCCTATTCAACTTGTAACGAGAAGCGATGCTAATATAAGTGATGTTCAGGTAAATCCGAGGAGCTGTGTGGTAAAAATTTTGGAGAGTAATCCTGCTGTATCAAAAACTGTTCCTATTGTGCCACAGATAAAAGGACGGCCGTTCCAGGGGTTTGGAGTAAAAGATATTTCTTTAAATCCTGGAACTATCACACTTGAAGGTAACTTAAACGACCTTTCCAATATTAAATTTATAAGTACTGCCCCTATTGATATCACTGGAATTACTGAAACGAAAACATTTGACTCTACTGTAGTTGTCCCTGATGGGGTAAAAGTTGCCGGTAGTGCAGATTTTACCGTAACGGTTGAGATTGCCCCTGTTAAGAAGTTGGAGTTCACTATTCCTCTTACTGTAAACTATGATGCGGTTCAGTTTGATGTAAACGTTTCAGTAAAAGAGATAAGAGTTATTGTAACGGGTTTTGAGGATGCGTTAAGTTCAATTAGTCAGGATTCTGTTACTGCAGTAATAGATGTTTCAAAATTTAGTGAGGGTACGTATATTGTACCCATACAAATTAATGGGTTGCCCGAAGATACAGTGATAAGCATCATACAACCCGAAACAGTTCATATTACTCTTACAAAGAAAGGTACAGGATAGCGGCTTATGGAATGTGTAATTTTCCAGGGTATTCCGCTAAAGGTCTATAAAAATGGCGGTGTAATTTCAAAAATTGAAATTATAAAAAAGTGTTTTAAAGAAAAGGATAGAGAACTGCAGAAAAAACTTACTTCTTTTTGGAGGGGCGACAACAATTCGATAAAATATCTTCTTGATGTAGGCGAAGAATTAAAAATCATATATCGTAAAGCACAGGAAATCCCATTTGGCAAAGTATCTTCTTATGGGGCAATTTCAAGGGCAATTTTTGGAGATACTCGACATTCCAGGTTTGTAGGCTATGCAATGCATATAAATCCCCTACCAATTATTGTACCTTGCCACCGAGTTATTAAAACGAATGGCGAGATAGGTGGGTTTGGTTCAGGGGTTCAAAATAAGATAAAACTTCTGAAAGCCGAAGGGGTAAAAGTCAACAATGGAAGAGTTACGTCCATATATTTTACTGATCTCTAAGCCATTTGGGATAACATCCTTTCAATTTATGGATAGGGTGCGCACAGCACTTGGTGCGAGAAAAGCAGGGCATACGGGAACATTGGACCCGATGGCAACTGGCCTTATGGTAATTGCTTTAAACAATGCGACACGATTCATTCCTTTTATAAACACAGATATAAAAAAGTATGTAATACAAATTCAATTTGGTATTGAAACCGATACGGATGATATAACGGGAAATGTTATAAACAGTGGGGGCAAAGTTCCTGATATAAGTGAAATTGAAGCGGTACTTGGTGATTTTATAGGTGATGTAAGGCAAAGACCTCCTTTTTACTCAGCAAAAAAGGTAAATGGCAAAAGACTTTATAAATATGCCAGGAACAAAAATGAAGTAGAGGTAAAGGAGTCAGAAGTATCCATTTATAAAATAGAAGTAATGTTTTTTAAAAAAGATAAACTTGTTTTAAGAGTGTTGTGCTCAAAAGGAACATATATGCGTGCGTTAGCAAGAGATTTAGGGCGTAAACTTAGAACATTTGCCACACTTTCTGCAATTGCACGGACAAGAGTGGGGAATTTTTATATAAAAGATGCGGCTTTCCTCTCCTGTATCGCACGGGGGGCAAGGAAAGGACTTATTCCTCTGAGCGAAGCCGTGGATTTGCCTGCTCTTATAATAGAAAATAAAAATGCTTTTTTAAACGGTATTGATATAAAAACGAAGTTTGTTAAAGTGCAGGACAACTCCGGAAATTTTATTGGAATTGGTGAAGTTCAGGAAAGCGTAATTCATCCCAAAAAGGTACTGAATGAAAATATATAGGCTTGGCGAAAGAATACCTTTCAAAACGTCTGTTGCAATAGGGATGTTTGATGGAGTGCATAGGGGACACAAGATGCTTATCAAAAAAACAATCGATGTTGCTAATAGTTATAATCTTATCCCTGCGATTTATACATTTGGTAGCCATCCAATAAAGGAATCAAGTAGAAAATATCTTACCTTGCTGGATGAAAAGCTTGAAATTATGGAACGCTCCGGAGTAAACGTCGTTTATATAGCAGAGCTCAACGAGGACTTTATGAAAATGAGTCCTGAGGTATTTTTAAAAACGGAAGTTTGCAAGAAAGTAAATGCAAAGAGCGTAATTATTGGGGAAAATTTTCGATTTGGAAAGGATCGGCGCGGTGATGTTGCTTTTATGAAAAGAGGATTAAACAGCTGTGGGATAGACGTTTTCCCTGTAAAACTTGCATATTACAACGGAAAACCTATAAGCAGTTCTCTTATCTATCATCTTATAGTGGACGGTAATGTAAAAGAAGCGAATACTCTTTTGGGATACGCATTTTTTCTTTCGGGTAAAATTGTAAGAGGCAAAGGTGTTGGGCGGCTTCTTGGATTTCCTACGGCAAACCTTCAATATTTTAACGGCTATAAAGTGCTTCCAAAAAGGGGGATATATGTTACAGTGGCGGCCGTGGACGGTATGCTTTTTAAATCTGTAACAAACGTAGGCTTTAATCCTACATTTGAAGATGTTCAAGAAATAAAAGTGGAAACACATTTTATAGATAGACAGATTAACCTGTATGGCAAAATGGTGCGTCTGCATTTTCTTGAACGTCTAAGAGGCGAAAAGAAATTTCCTTCGGTACCGATTTTGATGAATCAGATTCAAAAAGATGTATCTACTGCAAAAGATTTTTTTATGAAAAAAGGCAATAGCAAGATTTTGTAAATGAGAGAAGCTAAAAAGAATGGGGTACTTGGTGCTGTTATTATTATGGTAGAAAGCGTCCTTTCCCTTATAAGTGTTTTGCTTCAGGGTGAAAGGCATATGCCTATTTTTTTTGTTCCTGTATTTGTGGTTATATGTGACGTTCTGCTTATAATAGGTGTATTTTTCTTGCTTGCTGCATTCAGGAAAATTACATCGAAGCTTCTTATGCGTGACACAGAAAATAAATTCTTATATGGCTTTGTTATGCTCGGTGTTACCTCTGCTCTCTCGATTATTTCCTTTGTTGTTTTTTCGCTTGGAAATGCGAAATGGTTTTCTCTTATTATTGCTTCTTTTTTCTTTATTGCTTCAATTTTGCTTGTCCTGGCCTTGATGCGGTTTGGCGAAGCTGTAGGTATTATACATTTTAAGGTTGCTGCATGGCTTTTTATTGCGATGGTTATTGTTCCCCCTTATACCGGAGCAGGTGGGTTGCTAACAAATTTTAAAAATGTTCACTCGATTCTTGTTGCTACAGCCATGTATTCCTTGGGTGATGTAATTCTATTTTTTGCCTCAATTTTTTTTCTTTTAGGCTTCACAAAATTAGATACAACTTTCTCCCGCGTAGAATAAGATACAAAATTTGGAGCAGTTACAGTTGTAATGTAGCACGCTGAAATTTTGAACATCCTCGAATACTCGTTGCAATTTTTAACGGATATTAACTCAACTTTGTCACTTCCAAAATGAGAAAGTTAGTAGTAATCAGTCTTTTACAGGAATAGCAAGTGAAACGTAGCCACTACATTTTTTC
>JALTHX010000122.1:0-9784 GCA_027076005.1 Caldisericaceae bacterium | reverse complement strand
TCACTCTCCTTTCCTAATTTAGTTTTAATACAAATTACAATTTAATCATCTGATTACAAATCCTCTCATTATATCTGTCTCATATTTGGGGAGCAGGGCAATTATACTATCATATAATAAATTAGATATTTAGTTCTTTTTCACAAATCTCTCTCATTAGTTGCGACAAAAATTACAAATTTACTTATAAAAACATTTTTAGATTCCCATTCGTATGCTAAACTGTAAATAAAAATGGGAGTATGATGATGGAAAAAATAAATTTAAAAATGCAAAAGGCAGAAGTGCGCAACGAATCTGTTGAAAAAAGAATAATCTGATGCAGGTAAATCCTCAGATAAAGAGACTTAATGAGTTTGCGGTAATTGGCTTGTCATGTATAATAAATGAAAATGGCAGAATTATTTCTCCCTGTTTTGATAAGTCTGCTTTCACATCTGTAAACAGGGAAAGTGTGCCAGAGAACTTGGTTTTTGCCTCTCCTGAAAATTCAAAGGAACGTATCCTTTCGGGAAATTTTAATGAGGAATTGCTCGAAAAATATGGCAAAGCACTTACCGGGAAACCTGTTTCAGCGCTCTGGGACCTCCTTTCAAAATACGAAGACAAAGTGCAGGGCCGCATTAAGAACGGCGTTTCGTACGGAGTGGAGTTTGGCTTCGATAAAGCAAGCGGACTGTCCTCCTACATTGCAGGCTTTCCCGTAAAAGAAGAAAGCACCCCTGAGGAATGCTTTGCAAAAGTGGAAATCCCCGCCCAAATGTATGCAGTTTTCCCCTGCATACTGAACACCCTGCGCGATGTTTACAATTACATATACAAAAAGTGGCTGCCCGGTTCCTCTTTCAATCGCACAGACGGAGCAGAGTTTGAGTTTTACGGCGCGAACTTTCAGGGCGATAATCCTAATTCTGTAATGCACCTTTACATCCCCATCCGCAAAAAGTTTTGAAAGTCCTTGAGCGGTATTATACAACTGAACTAAATTTATTCTTAAAAACTGATCAGTAATGCCTACTTGCTGCACGCCGAGTTTTTGCATTTTTTCAATTCGATGTTAATATTTTTGTATGGAGAATGAAAACATAAATTATAAAAAGAAATGCCGCTCAAGTTATTCAGGGCAACACGCTGAAAGCAAATGCCTGATAATCTACGAAGCGGGAAATAAAAAAATTGAGGTTCAGATAGAAAAGGAAACTATCTGGCTTAACCTCAACCAGATTGCTCAATTATTTGACGTAAAGAAAGCTGCAATATCCAAACACATAAAGAACATCTTTTCGTCTGGCGAATCGAACCGTGCATCAACTGTTTCCATTTTGGAACAGGTTGCGGCTGACGGTATTAACATATCTTGTTGCAGCAAGCCCGCCTGCACAAAAAGAGCAACTGATAAAACTCATAATAAACTTTATTTCGTTTGAGGGAGAATAAATAAGTAAAAGTACAGTAGTTAAATATGAAAAAATTTTTGTAGCTTTTCTGGACATTCTTGGATTTAAAAATAAAGTTTTTTTAAATTGAATAAAAAGGAGAAAAAACAATGAGAAACTTATCAAATTACGAAGTATGGCTACACGCCATTGAGAAATTTAATGAAGCAGACTATCAGGGATGGTTTAAATTTGCAATGCTCTGATTTTCTTTTAATGATTATTACTCTGAAAGGTATTCTCATATCAAAGGAGAAAGAAACCAAATTATTGAATTTGCAAAAGATAACGAAGATCTGTATAAGTTATTATTAAAAAAGGAAAGTTTTAAAAATGTATTAAGCGATTTTGCAAAAACTAAAAATCCCGATAGAAAATATGTTGAAAACATGCAACCTAATGTTCGTGAGAATCGAAGATTTGTTTATTTCAATCCTCAATATAACTCTTGCAAAAACTTTTTTGAAGCATTATATCAAATACGCTGCAATTTTTTCCATGGTGATAAATCATCCTTTTCAGAAAAAGACAAGAAATTAATTGAATGGGCTTATAAATATCTCAAAATATTCTGGGAAAAGTTTTTAAAACAAGAACGGGAAAAACAAATTTAACGAAATATAAATAGGCAAAATTATGGAAAGCATGGAAAGCAAGAGAATATTAAGCAATTACAAATTGGAAAAATATCCAACCACCGGGAACAAGCAAAGGCGGAGTAAATCGCAACCGGACCGGTAGGCGGAAATTAAGCGGAGGTAAACCGTGAAAGATATAAAGTCAATACCCAAGTTTGACAGGCCAAGAGAAAAACTCCACAAAAGAGGCGTAAAGTCGCTTTCGGATCTGGAGCTTCTGGCTGTAATCCTCGGGAGCGGAACAAAAGGAAAAGATGTTTTTAAAGTTTCAAAAGAAGTGCTGAAAATCTTGCGAAAAGATTTTAATAATATAAGTTTCGAAAAACTTAAAAGCATAGAAGGCGTTGGGGATGCAAAAGCATCGCAAATCCTCGCTGCAATAGAGTTTGCAAGGCGGTTTCTCGCGAAGGACGAACTCAAAATAAGCAGCGCTGAGGATGTAATGAACATTACAGAGGAATTGAAAACCAAAAAACAGGAATACTTTTTAACCATTACTTTAGACGGCTCAAATACGCTAATACAAAAGAGAATTGTATTTATAGGCACGCTCAATGAAAGCCTCGTCCACCCGCGAGAAGTATTTGCAGATGCTATAACAGACAGGGCTGCTTCGATAATCTTTGTACATAACCATCCCTCAGGCACAGTAAACCCCAGCAGGGAAGACATTGCAATAACGGACAGATTGGTTAAGGTAGGAAAACTCGTGGGGATTAATGTTTTAGATCATATAATTGTATCTAAAAAAGGATATTTCAGTTTTAATGAAAACGGGTTCTTAAAGACAGATTAATAGAGATGGAAGAAAAGAAGTTTCAAGAATCCTTATAAAGTTAATTCGTAAAGGCTAAATAAAAAATTCTTTTAAATTATTGAAAGTATTTGGCAGGAGAGGAAATATAAAATCATCAGGCTCTACTATGAAATTTAATAGACTCGTTACTCTAAAAGCCTTAAAATTATTTATTTGCTGCCGAAAAGTTCTTCTGAGATTTTATCTGTGATGAAGCGAAACTCGGTAAATTTTATTTTTATTACCTTGTAAAGTTTGCTATATTGTTCTTTGCCTTTTTCTGTAATGTGATAAATAAACCGTGGATGAACACCTTCTGTAACCCATTTACCTTCAATTAACTTGTCGTCTTTCATTTCTTTGAGCAGTGGATAAATCACTCCGGGATTAGGTAGCCAGCAGTTCTCAGTATGTTCTGATATTTCATTTATAATCTCCTGCCCGAAGTAGTCTTTTTTCTGTAATAAAAAGAGCGTATAAAACGACAGGAATCCCGTAGTTGTAAACATAGAAGCAATAAATATGTTAAAATCAGGGCTTTCGAGCAATTTCTCTATATGGAGTTTTTTGAATAGAAATATCTCCTTAACAAGATCAATCTTTCCTTCTTTTATTTTCTCGTTAATCTTACTCAAAATATCTTTAATAGTTTCATTTTTATCTTCCATTTTATTCTCCTTATCTATTTTTACCATATTTTTCTATTTAGTCAAATGATTGAATTATTATATTATACTGTAATTTATCACAATAGCTACTTATCACTTATCATATTCGCTTTTTGAAAATTTTTGATAACCCTATTGACAAACTTTAAAATATCCATATATTACTAATAAATTTATATATAAAATGTATATAGAGAAAATTTTGATTTAGTAAATAAATATGGGCGTAGTTAGCTTTTATTTTTAAAAATAATAAATTAGTAAGGAGGTATGTAAAATGTTTAAAAAAGTTTTGTTCCCTACGGATTTTAGCAAAGGCAGTGAAATAGCAGCCCGTAGATTTGAAGTTGAAAATGAAATGGAAGTGATGCATTTAGTTTTGTTGCATGTTGTCGATGAAAGCATTCTTGAAGAACTTACAAACGGCTTTTCGATGCTTTATAACAGTGAAGAAGAAGAGCTCAACGCGATAGAGAGTCGACTAAAGAGAGAGGCAGATGCAAAATTAAAGAAATTAGCAGCTGACTATAAAAAATCATTTAAGGCTAATGATGTGAGTATTGTTGTTGAGTTTGGTATCCCTTACAAAAAAATTGCAGAAACTGCTAAGAGAGAAAATGTTTCGTTAATAATTTTGCCCTCTCACGGTAAAATAAATTTTTCAAGAGAAATTTTTGGTTCTACTACGTTGCGTGTCCTAAAAACAACACAAAAGCCTGTTCTTATAATCCCAGCGGTTAACGAGGAGTGATATGAATTTACTGAAACTTAAAAATCATTTGGATAAGTACTTGCCCTTATATGTTATTCTTAGTATGGCTTTAGGATTTTATTTGGGATTGCACATTAATGTGAAATCACACGCTTCTATGTTTAAGAATTTAAATTTAATTGTTGTAATTGCTATGATTTATCCAATGATGGTTAATTTAAAAATTGAACGGCTTAGAAACTCGGCCAAGATGTGGAAACAGATTTTAGTTGCTCTTCTTATGGGCCTTGTTGTCTCTCCGCTCATTATGTATGGATTAATTTTCCTTATAAATTTATTTATACCTATTAATTCACACCTTGCTCTCGGGCTTTTGCTCGCTGTTGTTGTTCCTTGCTCCTCTATGTCCATTGCTTATACGGGGTTATCTGATGGCAATATAGAACTTTCTACCATTGTGGTTGCTATAAGTTTTACGCTTGCAATTGTTACAGTTCCTTTATGGCTAAAAGTCTTTGCATCTTCCTATCAAGTTCCAATCTCTATTTGGCTTTTGGTTAAAACAATCATAATCGTTGTTATTATCCCTATGATACTTGGTGTTCTAACCAGATGGTATCTTATCAACAAACTTGGTACGGAAAAGTTTTTAATGATAAAACCGCTGTTCCCTTCCATATCTTTGGTGGGTATGTATTTAATTGTGCTACTCATATTTATGGAAAAATCTAAACTCATTGCGTCTAAGCTGGCGATTGTAGGAATTTCTCTTATTCCACTTGTGCTCTATTATGTTGTGGCATTGCTGATAATGACATTTGCAGATAAAGGTATGAAAATTTCGTTTTCTGATCATATGGCTGTTACTTTTACCTCAGTTGGGAAAAATGAAGGGACTGCAATGGCTATTGCAATGGCTGCAGGTATGGGATTAATGGCAATACCCCCAGCAGTAACACCCATTATTCAGATTCCGATGCTTGTTGGCTACTTAAAATTAGCACCATCAATTAAGAAGTTATTTGGCAAGAGCGAAGTAACGAGGAGTTTAAGCGAGGTTGATGAGTAACTTGACAGGTTTGCGGATATGTATATAATGCACATAGGTGATGAGAGTGAAATTTAATAAAAATAAAAGACTGTGCACTAAGTTTGGATTTAAAATGAATAATATCATATACGCTGTGTTCCTTGCGTCATTAATAGAGAAACCCTTATATGGTTATTTGCTTGTCGAAAAGCTGGAAGAGTTTGGAATAAAGAGCGATTTTGTTCCTTATGGTTCGGCTTATCGTATACTGCGTGATATGGAGTTTTCAGGATTAGTTTCTTCTGAGTGGCAAACAGAGGGGACAGGGCCGGCAAAAAGAGTATACAAAATAACGGATAAAGGCACAGAGTTTTTACGTAACTGGTTGGTTGATGCAAAGAAAAATTTAGAAACGTTAGAGAAAATTTTGAAAAGGATAGGAGGAGTCTTAAATGAGCAGGATAAGTGATACTTGGCATGGTATACCGAGAAAACAGATTCCGTGGTATCCCACTGTTGACCAAAACAAGTGCATAGGTTGCGGGCTTTGTTTTGTAACGTGCGGCAGAAATGTTTATGTTATGGATGATAAAAAGGCAAAGGTAGCGAATCCTTATGACTGTCTTGTAGGATGCACAACTTGCGCTACAATCTGCCCTGTTGGTGCCATATCTTTTCCTGATAAAGAGATGGTTCATAAGGTTGAAAAAGAATATGCTATTTTGCGGTATGTTCAAAAAGAAAAGGTAAAGAAGGGTGCAAAAATTGAGGTAAGCAATGCGCGTGCAGAGGCGGAAAAAATTGTTTTGAGTTCTCCCCATCAAGCTGTCTATACAATTACAGGCCACGTACTCGAAAAGAATATTCCTAAAAAACTTATAGAAATTGTATCACAGTGTGATTGTGATATCGTTAATTTTAAATTAGAAACTCCCTCTCTGAAAGTTTGTTTTAATGAACAAGCACCGTCAAGTGCCATATTTACACTTGTTTCTCGAAAGTTTGAAGACGTATCTGAGTGTATTAGCAAAATTGATAAATTATTAAAAGAAAACGGCATTGTAATTGCCGAACATAAAAAAATTATTTAACGGAGGTGAATTATGAGAATTTGTTTTACATCTGACCAGGCTAACGACCTTGAAAGTGTTATGAGTTATCATTTTGGGCATTGCCCTTACTTTGTTATTGTAGACGTGGATAATGATGGCAATATAAAAAGCGTAAAATCAATAGAAAATCCTTTGGCTGATGAGCATAATGTGGGAGACCTTCCTGCATTTATGAAATCACAAAATGTGGATGTAATAATCACGGGCGGGATGGGCCCCAAAGCACAGCAGTATTTTGTTGATTATAGTATTAAACCTGTGACCGGAGCATATGGTAAAATAAAAGATGTGCTTGAAGAGTATTTGCAAAAAAAAGTAACGTATGTCCCTCAAGCAAGCCAAACTTCAAATGAAGGCTCCCTACACGAAGGAGAAAACGAAGAGAATAAAGAAGTCGAAAGGCTTAAGAAAGAAGTTACTGCTCTAAGAGGGCAGATTGCGGACCTCAAATCAATTCTTAAAAAGATAGAGGATAAGTTAGAATAGTATGAATATATCGGGGACTGTTATATATGCTGTTGTTGTTCTTGTGAGCTATGCATACGCCTTTAAGAAAGATAAGGAAAAAGGCAAAAAAGGTATAGAAAAGGGATGGAAGCAATTTTTAAAACAGCTCCCCTTTATTTTTGCAATTTTTCTTTTAATTGGGCTGTTTGATGTTTTTATTCCTAAAAGTGCTGTTGTTTCTGTTATAGGAAGAGGAAAGGGATTTTTTTCTATTATAAATGCAGCTCTTATTGGTTCGGTAGTTGGTGGCCCTGTTTCTTCGGTATATCCTTTGGGTGCCGTACTCTTAGAAAAAGGCACGACTGTTGCAGTTGCGGCAGTTTTTATGAACGCCTGGATTATGGTAGGATTTATTACAATGCCTTTTGAAATTTCGGTGTTTGGAAAGAAATTTGTTCTTGTTAGAAATATATTTGCTGTTATCGGTGCAATTATTATTGGGATGATTACTGGACTAATTCTCGCAGGGAGTATATTATGAAAAAAGCGTTAAAAACATATTCATTTGAAATTATTGTCGGGATTAGTTACATCATTTTATCTTTCTTTTATCCACAAAAAACATTTACTGCTCTTAAAGTAGGCACAATTTTGTTACTTAAAATGCTTCCCATATTTTTGTGTGTCGTATTTTTCTCGTCTTTTCTTGCACTTTTCCTTTCACCAAAAACGATACAGAAGTATATGGGGAAACAGGCGGGGTTAAAGGGCGTTGTAATTGGGGCAGTGCTTGGAACATTTATTGTTGGACCTCTTTGGGTTTTATTCCCTTTATTTGGAACGCTCCTTAAAAAAGGCGCACGAATTTCTGTTGTTGGAGCAATGATTGGCGCTTTTGCAATAAAAACACCTTGGATTCCATACGCAGCAGGATTTCTTGGCTGGCCCTTTATTGCCATTACTGTAGTTTTAACTCTTGCCTATGCTGTTGTGGAAGGCATTTTAATGGAAAAAGTACTACTTTTTAAGATGAAATAATATCTATGCATTCTGTTGCAAAGAAAACGGTTATAGTAATTCTTATTGTTTCTATTAGTATTTCCCTATTTTTGGGTTGTTCTTTTTCAAAAAAAGGTGCTGCACCACAGCCTGTTGCAGGTAAGAGTGGTGTAGTCCATTTTGATGGTGCCTCTCTCAGATATGCATTTGGAGTTCCCTTTCTGGAGCTTACGGGCAGTTCCTATGAGATGGGTTTGCAGTACGGAGTATTGTTAAGAAATCAAATAAAAGATGTTTATACAAATCTTTCTGATTTAGGAAATGTAATTTTGAAGAATTTACCTTTTTATATACGGATATTCAAGAATGTTATTATTTTCTTTGCCGTGCTCAAGGCAAAAAGGGATCTTCCTGATGAATACCTTAATGAAATTAGGGGTATTTCCAAAGGCTCCAATGTTCCGCTGCGGAATATTTTATTTGCGTCTTTTATTCCCGAGCTTTACAACTTTTCCTGTACCTCTTTTGTAAAAATAACAAACGGGGAAGTGCTCCACGGAAGGAATCTGGATTACTACTTTCCGCTTATTGGAGAAAACCCGGTTGTAGTTCGTTATAAACCTGAAGGGGAAATTCCTTATACGGTTGTAGGCTGTGTTGGTTATCCAGGAGTGTTTACTGGAATGAACGATGAGGGAATAACGATTTCTGTAAATGCTGCCCCTTTAGCTAAGGCAAACAATAAACGTACAGCACCTGTTACATTTGAAATTAGAACAATTCTCTCGCGGGCAAAAACACTTCAGGATGTGGAAGACATTGTTAATGGCTATCAATCTATTAAAGGATGGATGTTTATTGTGGGAAGCTTAAAGGATAAATCTGGAGATGTGTATAATCTTGCAGGCGCTCATATTAAGAGGACGTCTATGCAAAATGATTGTATCGCAGTAACTAATACTTTTGCAGATGATGAATTTGCCCATAAGTATATGACACTGCATGATGCGGGAAGTGCAAGCAGTGTAAGCAGATTGAAGGAAATAAATTTATCTGTGGCGAATATAGATTCTCCTCTTACAGCAATAAATGCGTTAAGTAACGATACCTTTTCCAAATATGGAAACGTTATTGGGGCAGGAGATATAACTACGAATAATGAAGGAACTTTGCAGAGTGTCGTAATGGATCCGCAAACCCATACTATCTACTTCTCTTCAGCGGATACATATGCAGGATTTAGCAAGTATCTTTCTTATGAAGTAAGCTCTGGCAAGGTTTCTATTTACCGTGCTTCGCATTATCCTGTCAATTCTGTAAAATTTAATATTTTTAAAACATGGTTTAGAAAGGCAGAACTATATTACCTTGAAGGTAATTTTAAGCTGGCGAAGAAAATGGCAAAGGATGTCGAAGAACCAGATCTGTTCCAACTTGTTGGAGAGGAAGCAGTTGATGAAAAGCTTGGGATTTTGAAAAAAGATAATGCTTTATTAAAAAAGGCAGATTTTGCAATTCAGCAGTACTCCGATTATGCCCTTCCGTATTTGATAAAGGCAAAGATTTACTTTGCAAAAAAAGATTTTGTTAACGCAGTAAGCTTGTCTAAAAAAGCATTTTATTCATCAATAAAATTCCCATATCAGGAAGCTGAAGTGTATGAAATTCTGACAAAATCATACTATGAATTGGATGATATGGAAAGTGCACGGAGAGATGCGCGCATCTGTATGCAAATGATAAAATCATACGCAATAGGCAAAAAAGAACAAAAGATATTAAAAGAATTGAGTACTATTATAGCCTCAAATCCCCATCTTCTTAACTAGTTATTTATAGAAACCTTGTATAAACCTATTGACTTTTTTCATTATATAGTTATCATATGGTTATGAGCTATATTGTAAAGCAGAAAAGAGGAAACAGCATATATGTATATAGGGCAA
>JALTHX010000121.1:0-3300 GCA_027076005.1 Caldisericaceae bacterium | reverse complement strand
TTCGTTATTTTTGGCTGTTTGTACAAAGAATCTCCCATTGTTTAGTTCTTAGGGAAGAGACTCTTCACTCCGTTCAGAGTGACAAAAGGCAGTCGTCCTGAGTCGTTTTTGCGAAGGACCTCGATAGTTATATTAGGAATGGTACTTATTCCCTTTCTAATTTTTCTTCCTTTCATAATAAAAACGAGATTCTTCGGTCACTACGTTCCCTCGAGAATGACAAAAAATGCAAGACTATAAAGGCAAGACTCCTTGCTACATTCAGAATAACAAAATGTTGAATGTTAAGGCTGAGGTTCTTTGCTTCGCTCAGAAATACAGAATAAATGTTCAGGGTGACAAGCTTTAATTTTTACAATGTTATGTTATAATTTTAAAGGGAGGTTGCTATGGACGAAGATGCAAAAAAATAATGGAGGAATACAAAGTCTTAGTAGAAAAATCAGGCATAAAAGAAAAACCCTTTACCAATGAAAAAGGGGAAATTATGTTTTTAGGAAAACGATGGGTAATGCTTGATGTCGATTACTTTCCGGAATTTATGATTCAGGTCACTGAAAAAGTTGTCGGGCCAATTGCAAAGGAATTCATCTACTGGTTTGGATATGCATACGGTGAAAAAGTAGCGGAAAGGTAGCTTGAATTAAGTGTCCCAAAAGAATATGTCCTTCCTTCTCTTTTTGCATCAGCTGCTCTATTTGCAGGATGGAGTATAACAAAAATAGATGAGATTGACCTTGCCAAAGGGTACCTAAAAGCACATACTTACAACAATTTTGAAATAGAAAGCGCAAAAGATATAGGAAGGAAAAGCGAATTTAAGTTTACAAGGGGAATAATGGATGGCATTTTCTCTGTTCTTATAGAGACCAAAACGCAATCTACGATACATACCGAAGGAGATGTCATCTTTTTTGAAATAACAAAACGGTAAAAAAGCTAAAATTTGTAAATAACGGCAGTGCTCATCTATATATTTAAATTTTTGGGTAACTCTGTAAAATAAAAATATGAGAATATTATACGGCATTTGCAATCTGGGGCTTGGTCATGCTACGCGTGACCTCCCGTTAATTAAGGCACTAATAGAACGCGGCGATGAAGTTTATATCTTGAGCACCGGCAACGCAATATCTCTTCTAAAAAAAGAGCTCGGCACAAAAGTAAAAGAATATATCGATTATCCCGGATACCCCCCTCTTGAACGAAACTACGGAAGTATGAGCTTTTATTTCTTGCTTATGAGCGATCTGATGCGTACCGGAAAAACAATAATAAAAGAACGTATATTTACAGGCAAGGTTGTACGGCGCTTTAAGATAGACAAAATTGTTACGGACGGAAGGTATGGAGTTTTCTCTTTTAAAACCCCTTCATTTATCATCTCTCACCAGCTTCACTTTGAAACTATGCTATTCAAAAGACTCTCAGAAAAAAGCACGGAGCTTGCTAACAGCATTCATTTCAGAAATTTTACAAAAATATTGATCCCTGACTTTGCAAATTTTGAAAGGTCATTATCCGGAAAATTGAGCCACAATATAAGGCTTATTCCTCAGTCAAGGATTAGATACATAGGCATCTTGTCAAGCTACAAAAAAATGGGGTTACTTCAAGACATCGGCTATCTTTTTATTATAAGCGGGTTCATAAAAGAAAAAAAGAGCGGTTTTGTTTCAAAATTATTTGAACAGGCAAAAGAGCTTGACGGGAAAAAAGTATTTGTCTTAGGAAATCCGAAAGAAAACAAAGTTATAGAGGATAAAGAACATAATATAACAGCGTACTCATACATCAGCGGGCAAAAAAGAATAGAATTTATGAGCAGGGCAAAATTCATCGTTTCACGGGCAGGATACACAACCATTATGGACCTTGCGGAGCTTGAGAAAAAAGCACTGCTCATACCAACACCCGGAATGAGCGAACAACAGTACCTGGCGCGGTTCCACAAAGAGCAAGGCAATTTCTATGCCGTGAAAGAAGAAAAAATAAACCTGAAAACAGATGTGGAAATTGCAAAACAGTATAAAGGTTTTGCCCCTATTCATAAAACAGACATTTCAATAAAGAATTTTTTAAGAAGCGTGGATAGCGTAAAATAAACCAATTTTTGTTAGTTTGATGCCTTAGAATTATTTATTATAAACTTCATCATGCGTTCCTACCTGCACAGGTATAATCCTTTTTTCCTGAGCCATAAAGACAATGATAATCCGATATTGCATAGTAATAGATACCGCGTAGATATCGTTTCTGCCAAAACCATGAATTTTATGAAGCCTTAATGATTTATGATAAGGACTTTTCTGAAGGAGAAAAAGGATAGTTTTATATTTATCTTTAACGTCAGGATGGCGTTTTAGGAACCTTTTCTCAATTTTTAAGAAAGACGGGGTAATAACAAGTTTAAATTCATCCATCTATTATATACCCAATTCTTTAATGTGCTCTTCTGCAGTTTCTTCTGTGAATCTTCCTTCTTTATAGTCTTTCATTACATCGTTTAATGCTTCTTTGAGTTCCAGTTCTTTTAACCTTTCATACTCCTCTACCGGCAAAACAACGAGCTGTGTTTTACCTCTCAATGAAATCAATATTTCATCCGTATTTTTCTTTATCATTTTCACTATATATGATATGCCATGCTTTTTTATTTCATTTGCAGTAATCACCATAATTATCGCCTCCGTTAATACTATTTAAAGTATTATTTACAGCGCTAATTATAGTACTATTACTTGTTTTTGCAAATTTTCCATATTTTGTCTGTTTGATGTCCGATAGAACATCAAAAATGACTATTACAGGAATTATACATAAATAAAATTGGAACGGAGATGCAGCAAGTCCGCAGTAGCTCCGCTCCGTAAAAACACAAACCGGTAAAAATTTGCATTAATTTATGATATGTGTGAGAATCCTATCGGCAACAAGGACAAGCTCTTCTCTTGTTGCAAGTGCCTGAGGAACAAAATTTCCGTTCTCTCCAAGCATAATCCCGTGGTTTTTTAAAAATCTTACTTCTTTGTAGTACCTATATGCAGGAGTAATATCGTTAAACACAACCTCATTAAGATGCGAAAGGAAAGAAATATACGGAAAATTTTTGCCCGGGCAGAGCGTTGAGTTTGCACGATGCGTAATATCCGAAACAACATCTCTGTACCTCAAAACATTTTTAATAGGCACGGCAAATAAGTGCATAAGCTTCTTTGCAAGCACGACTCCTGCATCAAACTGCACCCGCGGCATAACACCTGTTTGAAAGTTTCCCAAAAAACATATTCCGATACTGCT
>JALTHX010000120.1:0-3302 GCA_027076005.1 Caldisericaceae bacterium | reverse complement strand
GCTATAATATGAGCAGAGGTAAGATACTCTCATTAAAAAAGTTTCACAAATGGGGGCAAGGCATAATAATAAAGAAAAACCATAAAGGTTAACTGAAAAGGAACATCGGCACAGAAATGAACATTTTAAAGTGTTTCCTTCTTATATATTTTTGCTTGACAGGATTATTTGTTTTGCTATAATTGCAACTTGTGTGAAAGAAAAAATAAGTAGGAGGATTGTGAATGCTTACATTTAACCAATTGGTGAGAAAACCAAGAAGAAGTAAGAAAGAAAAGAGTAAAACTCCTGCATTGCAAGGGTGTCCTCAGAAGAGGGGAGTTTGTGTTCAGGTAAGAACTGCGACTCCAAAAAAGCCTAATTCTGCTTTGAGAAAAATAGCAAGAGTAAGGCTTACAAATGGTATGGAAGTCACTGCTTATATCGGTGGCATTGGACATAACCTTCAGGAGCACTCTATGGTGCTTGTGAGAGGCGGGAGGATAAAAGACCTTCCGGGTGTAAGATACCATATTGTTAGAGGAGTACTTGATGCAGCAGGTGTTGAAGGTAGAAAGAGAGGCAGATCCAAATATGGAACTAAGATGCCTAAAGAGAATAAGGGAGGTGCATAATGCCTCGTAAAAAAATTGGTACTATACGGGAAATTCTACCCGATTCTGTTTACGGAAGTGTTACACTACATAAACTTATAAATAATGTAATGCAGGGTGGGAAGAAGAGTTTGGCGGAGAAAATTGTATACAGTGCACTTGAAATCGTTAAGCAGCGCACGAAGAAAGATCCGCTGGAAATGTTTGAAACTGCCCTTGAAAAGGTACGTCCTCTTGTGGAAGTGAAGCCAAGAAGAGTGGGTGGTTCTACTTATCAGGTTCCTATTGAGGTGGAAAAAGGAAGAGGTGAAAAAGTTGCTTTAAAGTGGATTGTGCGTGCCGCAAGGGAACGTAACGGAAAATCAATGATAGAGAAACTTGCCTCTGAAATTATTGATGCTTCAAAAGAAACAGGCGGTGCTTATAAGAAGAAGCTTGACATTCATAGAATGGCTGAGGCTAATAGATCCTATTCGCATTTTAGATGGTAGTAGAGGTGAGTTTGAGTGAGTATTGATACCCCTGTGGAAAAAATTAGAAATATTGGAATTATCGCCCATATTGATGCAGGCAAAACAACTACAACTGAACGGATTTTATACTATACTGGCAGAACTTACAGGCTTGGAAATGTAGATGACGGTAATACTGTTATGGACTGGATGGTTCAGGAAAAAGAACGGGGTATTACGATTACTTCTGCTGTTACTACATGTTTTTGGAAAAATCATCAGATAAATATCATTGATACGCCCGGGCATGTTGACTTTACGGCAGAGGTCGAGAGGTCACTTCGTGTACTTGATGGAGCATTAGTCATTTTCTCTGCCGTTGAAGGCGTTGAGGCGCAGTCCGAAGCAGTGTGGATGCAAGCAAGCAAGCATCATGTGCCGAGAATTATTTATATTAACAAGATGGATAGGCTCGGGGCATCGTTTGAAAGAACTTTGGGAAGCATCAAAGAAAGGCTTAATGTTAAACCATTAGTGATGGAACTTCCTATTGGAGAGGAAAGTGAATTCATCGGAATAATAGACCTTGTTGAAAATAAAGCTTATTATTTCAGGGATGCATCCGGCGAGAAATTTGATACTGAAGATATACCGGAAGAGTATAAGGAATTAGCCACTAAGAAAAGAGAAGAATTGGTTGAAGCCGTTGCAGATGTAGATGAGGAAGCTTTGAATGTTTACTTGGAAGAAGGCAGCTTACCTAAAGAGCTCTTGAAAAAGGCCATAAGGCGAGCTACAATTGACAACATTGCATATCCTGTTTTTGTAGGTTCTTCTTATAAGAATAAAGGTATTCAAATGATCCTTGATGCAATAAATGACTACCTTCCTGCGCCAACTGATGTGGAAGAAATAACTGGAAAAGACCCAAAAACAGGCGAAGAGATAAAGTGCCCTCCGGACTCGAATGCACCGCTTACGGCGCTTGCATTTAAAGTAATGGCTGATCCATATGTTGGGACACTTATTTTTATACGTGTTTACTCTGGGACTTTGAAAAAGGGAAGCTATGTTTTAAATGCAACAACCGGTAAGAAGCAAAGAATCTCGAGGCTTTTGCGGCTTCATGCAAATAAGAAAGAAGACGTGGATTATATTAAGGCAGGAGGCCTTGGCACTATTGTAGGATTAAAGGAAACGTATACAGGGCATACTTTATGTGACTTAGATAAGCCTGTTGTGTTGGAAAAAATGGAGTTCCCCGAACCTGTTATATCCGTTGCTATTGAACCGAAAACCCGGGCGGATAGGGACAAACTTTCAGCTGCGCTTGTAAAGTTTGCCATTGAAGACCCTACGTTTAAAATTAAGTTTGATGAAGACACCTCGGAAACAATTATTTCCGGAATGGGGGAACTTCATCTTGAAATTATAACAGATAGGCTATTCAGGGAGTATAAAGTACAGGCACGTGTAGGGAAACCCCAGGTAGCTTATAAAGAAGCTATTTCCAGAGAGGTAAAATCCGAAGGAAAATATATAAAGCAAACCGGTGGACATGGACAGTATGGTCATGTTGTAATGTTGGTTCGCCCCGGAGAAACCGGGAAAGGACTCATATTTAAAGATAGTACGAAGGGTGGAGCAATACCGAAGGAATTTATGAACCCAATTAAACAGGGTATTGTTTCTGCTATGGAGAATGGCCCTTTACTTGGGTATCCTATCTCTAATATAGAGGTTGAAATTATTGACGGTTCTTATCACCCTGTGGATTCCTCCGAGCTTGCATATCGTGTAGCTTCGTCTAAAGCGTTTAGGGATGCTGTGCGGAAAGCAGGCCCTTATCTACTTGAACCTATAATGAAAGTAGAAATTTTAATCCCAATGAAGTTTATGGGGGATGTAATTGCAAATGTTAATTCAAGAAGGGGTGAGGTTAAAGGTATTGAAGAAAGAGGGCATGTTGCAATAGCACATGCGTTTGTCCCACTTTCAAATATGTTTGGATATTCCACTGTTTTGCGTACTCTAACGCAAGGCAGAGGTTCTTTTTCGATGGTATTTGATTCTTATCAGAAAGTTCCTGTTTCAGTGCAGGAAGAAATAATTAAAAAAGCTAAAGGTGAAATATAAGGAGGTAACTTATGGCAAAAGAAAAATTTGAAAGAACTAAGCCGCATGTAAACATTGGTACTATTGGCCATATAGACCATGGTAAAACAACGCTTACTGCAGCAATTACAAAAGTTCTTGC
>JALTHX010000119.1:0-3313 GCA_027076005.1 Caldisericaceae bacterium | reverse complement strand
CCATGCCGGGAGTACAGAATCCACATTGAACAGCGCCCTCTTCAACAAAAGCTTTTTGAAGCGGGTGTAAATGGTCAACATCACCTACGCCTTCAATGGTTACTATATCGGCACCATCCGCCTGAGGTGCAAGAATTAAGCAGGAGTTTACATTTCGGCCATTGAAAAGAATAGTACAAGCTCCGCACTCTCCTTTTCCACATCCTTCTTTAGTTCCGGTAAGCTTTAATTTCTCCCGTATTACGTCAAGCAAAGTAATATTGGTTGGCACGGTTAATCTATACGGCTTTTTGTTTACTGTAAAATTAATCTCCATTTCCTGCATTTATCTCACCTCTTTTCGACGAAATAATGAGTCTTGCTATCCATCTTTTCCCTCATTCTTATTGCATCTACTGGACAAACCTGCATACACATCGCACAGCCGACACATTTATCTTCATCAAAATAAGGTTTTCTCTTGTCTGAATCCCACTCGATTGCAATGTGCCCACCATCTGTACAGGCTGAATAGCACAATCCACAGCCGACACATTTATCTTCAATGAATTCTGCCTTTGTTTCAGGTTTCGGCAGATTTTCTTGGGATTCTATATTTGGAAGCGCTTTTCCAATAATATCTAAAGGGGAATTAAAGCCCATATCCGTTAAATAATGAGCTAAACCACTTTTTAAATCTCTTATTGTGCGGAAACCATAGTGCATAGGCAGAGTGCAGAGCTGAACGTTAGAAGCACCCACGGCCATAAATTCAACTGCATCCCGCCAATTAAAAGCCCCGCCGTTTCCGGAAATTGTAATGTCTACGTTTTTAGCAATTTCTGCAATAGTTCGCAGCGTAAGTGGTTTGATTGCAGGACCAGAAAGACCTGAGTATGCACCTTTTCCGAATAAAGTCGGATATGGTTCAAAAGTTTGTATATCCACACCTAAAAGCGAGGGTACCGTATTACTTGCGGTAATTCCATCAGCACCGCCTCGCTTAACGGCTTTTGCAACTTCAACAATATCAGTAACTTGTGGAGTAATTTTTATAAGTACAGGAGTATCTCCTGCTGCTTCTTTTACCCATCTCGTTACTTTTTCTGTTGCTTCGATGCTTTGTGCAAGCATTTTTCCAGCTTCTTCCCCCATACTTCCTTGTGGGCAGCTAAAACTGCATTCTATCAGGTCCGTTCCCACTTTTTTAAGTCTCCACACAAGTGTTTGCCATTGTTCTTTTGTAGAGCCCATAATAGAGGCTGCGATCATCTTATTTGGAAAAGCTTTTTTCAGAGCTATTACCCTACGCTCAATTTCATCTATGTGGTAGGCAGAGATAAGGTCAATGTTACCAAGCCCCATAACTTTTTTATTCATAGATCCAAACGAAGACATCATAGGGTATTTTAAGTCAACAGAGTTTCCTTCAACCGATGTAGTCTTCAAAATTACTCCTGCCCAACCTGCTTTAAGGCCATTATAAGCAATTTCCAATTCATCCGTAGGTGGGGCTGCTGACAACACAAACGGGCTGTCTAAGTGGATGCCTAAAAAATCAATAGAAAGATCCTTTTCTTTATACATCATTTTCCTCCTTTCAAGAATTGGGCGATACTCTTTGCAGCCTTTTTTCCGTCGGCAACACTTTCAACAACAGTACTTGCCCCCCTTACAATGTCTCCACCTGCAAATACACCTTTCAATGAAGTCATAAGATTTTCATCAACTTCTATAAGTCCTTTCCTATTTTTACTTATTTCAGGGAAGAAATCTGCTGCCTTTTGCCCTATTGCAATAACAACATCAGTTAGAGGAATAAGAAAATCAGAATTCGGAATTGGCTCAGGATGTCTTCTTCCAGATTCATCCGGAGAACCAAGGTGTGCTCTGGTTACAAGTAAGCCCTCAACTGAATTATCACCCTTTATTTCTTTCGGCATAGCAAGAAATTGAAAAGTAACCCCAACATCTATTGCCTCGTCTATTTCTTTTTTGAATGCCTTTAGCTCTTTAATTCCCCTTCTGTAAATAACTTCTACGTCCCTACTAGGGTCTTCCATTTTTAGTGCCGCAGCAACTTCCACTGCCACGTTGCCGCCGCCAATAATACCCACTCTATTCCCAACATTGGATTCAACTCCAGCTTTTATATTTCTTAAAAGTTTTCTTGAGTGATGAACACCTTTCAATTCCTTGCCCGGTATATCAAGATCAAGTTCGTCTATCAATCCTGTTGCAATAAATATTGCGCCAAATTCACCTTGCACGTCTTCTAATCTTTTAACCTTTCCATCTCGAACATCAGATACAAAATAATTATGCAAAAATTTCACTTCTCTTTTTTCAATTTCTTCAGGCAATCTTGTTTTTGAGACCTCTTCTGCCGGTACTCCTCCAAGCAGCTTTTTTTCAAAAACAACCGTTTCGTAACCAATCTTCCTAAGCTCTCTGCTACATGCAAGGCCAGCTGGCCCGCCACCTACAATGGCAACTCTTCCTCTATCAGCAGGCGGCAAAACAAGATTCTCGGCAGGATCTGTATTATCCGTAACATAGCGGTGTAGCTCTCTAATTTTTACCGGATAATCTATTGCGTTCCTTGTGCAAGCACTCTGGCAAAAGCTTTCCTCTGGACAAATTCTTCCACATGTTTCGATCAACGGATGTGCTTCCTCAAGAATCTCTCTTGCACCTTTCAAATTCCCGCTTCTAATGGACTGGATAAATTCCGGAATTGGAATATTTGTAGGGCATGCTGATTGACAAGGAGCATCATAGCAATAAAGGCAACGCTCTGCCTCTATTAATGCCTGTTCATTAGTCAAAGTCTTTTCAATTTCCTCCATAGCTCACTCCTTTCTTTTTCTTTAGCTTTCATTATATAACTCCTACAATGAGTGTCAAGTTTTAATTGACAATTTTGTATTCTACCCTAATTTTTGGAATCGGTAAAATTAAAGCTATTCGTTTCCTACAATAATAACAATTTCTCCTTTTATATTTCTATTTTCTATCTCAGCAAAAACTTTCTTTGCACTGCCTCTTATTGATTCTTCGTAAATCTTTGTAATTTCCCTTACAACGGCAACTTCTCTTTCTTCACCAAGTGCTTCAATCAGATCTTTAAGAAATGTTTTTACTCTAAAAGGGGATTCATAATAGATTACAGGTCCAGGGAAATCTTTAAAGCTTTGAAGAATTTTTATACGTTTGCCTTTCTTCCGGGGAAGGAACCCATAAAATGCAAAGTGCGCCGGAGGAAACCCTGATAATAACAAAGCAGGAACAAGCGCCGTAGGGCCTGGTAATGCTTCAACATGAATACCTTCCT
>JALTHX010000118.1:0-3332 GCA_027076005.1 Caldisericaceae bacterium | reverse complement strand
TTTACCGATGGAGGTGGTGGGCTCCAAACCGTGTAATAAAAATAATCAGAGGAAATTTGATGTTGGCCTGGCTTGAGAGAAATTTCGGATGTAAAATAATCTTCATAATGCGGCATCCCTGTGCGGTTGTGGAATCTCAGAAAAGAATGGGATAGGAAAGAGGCAGAGAAATGGAACTCACCCGGGTACTTTCTCAGAAAAATATTTTTGAAGATTATCTGGAACCTTTCAAAGGGAAGATAATGAGGATTGAGAAAGAGGGCGACTACTGGGAAAAGAGCGCTCTTCTCTGGGCCATCGAAAATATGGTTCCCATAGAGCAGATAAAGGCAGGAAATCTCCATGCATTGCCGGTGTTTTACGAGGATATCCTCATGAACCCGGAAAAGGAATTCAGGAAGATCTCAGAATATACGGGAATAACTGATATGGATATAAAGAACCTCACAAAGCCATCGAGAACAGCCGACAAAAAGACATTCAGTTCTTCCAAGGAAAAAATGCTTTCAAAATGGAAAAACAGACTTTCGGAAGATGAAGTGGAAAGTATAATAGGAACTATAAATTCTATCGGCGCAAGATATTACAGTGAAGAGCTGATGCCCATGGTCAGACTATAAATTCTTTTTCATTTTCATAACTTTTAATCTGAGCAACTCTCTCTCTATCATGGCACCTTCCTTTTCTGTGCTTATTTCATTATCGTATATCAGCCATGGGACTCTGATAAGAGGTTTCATCCTATACCCGCATGGATGGCCATATACTTTTATAGGAATTAACGGGTGAAAGAATTCTCCAATGGCATTTCCATGGTCCGCGCTCACTATGTTTTTCCCTCTAAGAACTGTGAGAATCTTTTTCACATAAGGTAAAGCAATCTCAAGATTTTTTTTATATGCCACTATGACTCGATTCATGTCTATCTTTTGTATCTCTATCATCTTCCATACAGTTATTTCTCTTCTTGGGTCGCTCTTCCCCATCATTCCTTCTCTGAGATATTTTATTCCTGTATCTCCAAAGTTCATATCGCTTAGAAATGGATAGTGAGGTTGCATGAAATGGATTATTAATCTTTTATTTGGATACTTCTTTGCTGCTTTTAGAGAGTATTCATACATTTTAGATGGTAAAACAGTTCTGTATCTTTCACTCCATCCAAAATTCCATACGGATATTACTTTGTAAAAACTTTCCTTTACGAATTTATCAACATAGGGGTTTCCAGTGACGTACACGATATCTTTGAAATCCTTTCCCGAGAAATTCTCTTTAAGGAAATCGGGAGTACATGTTGCTCTTGAAATCCTGTATTCTAACTTTCCCTGAATTTTTCCTTTTCTGTATTCTTCTTCAAGCATATCATATCTGCAGGCATCCAGAATTATCAGATTATCCCACTCTTCGTTTACAACATATACTCCGTTGTTTTTTCGATAAAGTATCTTTTGAAGTTGACGTAATAGTTTATATTTTAGGTAATAACTATCCATGTCACTCTCATTCTAACGAAATATTTAACTTTTTCTAGCTCCAAAATACTTCAGGGTGTGATAATAGGCGATTAAAAATACCGCTATCTGAGTAAGCGTATATGCAACAGCAGAGCCGGAAGTGCCGAAGTATGGAATTAGAAAACCATTGAATATAAGTATCAGAGGAAATCCAAACATAATGATTCTTACGGACTCTTCCGGTTTTCCATACCCTATCCATGTAGCCGAAAGAATGGCGAACATTCCCGAGAAAAAAGTTCCCGGAATCAAAAGATATGTTATCTCAAAAGATGGAGTATATTTCGTTAGTAGAAATCTAAAAACCAACGGAAGGACAACTCCAAGAAAAAGGCAAAAAGAAGATAATATCGCAAAACCCAGTCTAAAATATTTTTTTGTATTGAAAAGTATCTTTTTTTTATTTTGTTTTAATCCAGATATTACGGGCACTTGGGTAGCTATGATTCCTCCTGTGACGAACTGGATAGAGCTAGCAAGAGTGAAAGCAAGAGAGTAATAGGCTACCTCATCCAAGCCAAAATAAATTTTTATTATAATAATATTTATCTGTCTTATAAACATAACAAAAAATGCATTTGTAAATCCAAAAACCGAGAATCTGAATATCTTCCTTATAATCTTCTTATTTATGCTGTAAAGCTTCAATTCAATATCCTTTTCTCTAAAAAAGGCTAAAATTCCCGCTGCTATAAAAACAGGTAGTGCATATGCGATGAGAATGGATAACATCCCATAGATGGATAGAAGAAAGAATGCGAGGACGAAGCCCACTCTTACAGAATTTACTATTATTCCAAACCATATTAATCTTCTGACATCCAGAATGCCTCTAACTAATGCGTAATAGAGACTATAAAGAGCTAGAATAATAACAAAGAAAATAGATGTGAGGGGAACATTTTCAGGAGACCAGATGTTGAGAACGAATCCCACTACAAGCACCAAACCGAGAATCAATGCATCCACAAGAATCGTGTGAAAAGCATAGATAGAAACCTTATTATCCCCCCTGTGTTCGGAGATAAACTTTGTTATGGCACCGCAAAATCCAGAAACGACGGGCAGTGAAAGAAAGCTTGCTATTGTAAAAGCATATCTCAGTGCACCGTATTCCTTTATACTCACAATCCACAGAACAGCAAACCAGAACGTATATCTAAAAACCTGGGAAACTATATTTCCTGTGCTCACTTTCGAGACTGTTTTAAACAGAGCGTAGTCCAAGCCGAGTCTTTTAGCACTCTCTTTTAGCATTGGTAAGTCACCTTTCCTGCTGTAATAAATCTCCTTATAAAAGATATGCGGATATTCTATACCCTGTAACTTTCAAATCGAGCAGTCTATAAATCCTAGAATAACATGAAAGATCACAAATCGGTGTCTTGTGCCTACAATGTATGACTTTACCGAAGCTGTAACATATAAAATACTATACCACCCCAGTGCACAATAAGATCAATACTGTTATGATAGATTTCAATCATATTCATTTACTGCCACAAACCGAGTTACAGATATCCAGAAAGAATATATGAAAGATTGAGCGATCATATTGCCCATTGTTAATTTAGAGACTATCTTTAATAACCGAAGGTCCAGTCTCATCTTCTTTATAACGTACTCCAGCATGCCAACAGGCTACCAGAACTTCAGGGCTTATAAAAAACTGTGATTTTGAGGGATCTCTGCAAAAACTTTATATGTCCTTTTGAAATGGCACGCATATGAAAATATCTAAGAGAACAGGGATCGCCCTATTCTTTGTTGCGCTTTTTTCTTCGTTCATAATGCAGTATCCTCTTTTTAAATATC
>JALTHX010000117.1:0-3351 GCA_027076005.1 Caldisericaceae bacterium | reverse complement strand
TAGAAGAATAGTACTAAGGATTTTATCTATAAAAAAGGAGTTAATTTTAAAGATCTCTTTTATTTTCTGGGGTAGAAACTTTTTCCCTTGCCAGCCGTTTTTTACAGTCTGCAAGGGGAAAGATTTCTATGAGCGAGCTGTCTGTGCTGTTTGGCTGGCTGGTAAGTAAAAAAATTACCTTTACATAAAAGAAATAAAATACCTAAAAGAGAAAGGCATCATCAAAGGCGACAACAACGGCTACTTCCGCCTGAACGACTACATCACAAGAGAAGAGGCACTGCTTATTGCGTATAGGGTAATGAAGTTGATTAAGTAAACTTGAACTTTCTTTCATATACGTTGCTTTAACCCCCAGGCTTAAACAGACGGGAGAGTTTACTTTCGTCGTAAAAAGCAGTTTGACTTTTTAAAAATCGCGAGTATAAAATAGAGAGGCATTTTATTGAAATGGATATATAACTTAAAACAAAGGAGCGCATAAGAAACGTTTGCAATTTACTTCAGTTGTGTTGTTATATCGTGTGGTGGGGTGCAGAAGTCACAATTGAATAACTACTGCCTATCCCTAGTGCAACGTAAAAAGAGTTTGTGTTTTACTCTCCATTTTCGTTTTATAAAAACTTCTTTTATGCAGGAAGTATTGGATGCACTATGAAATTGCCGTTTTTATGAAAGCAAGGCTTTAAATGTCAAAAGAAGAATTATTTGTCGATGATAAATGGTTTAAAAACCACTTAAAAAATATTGAAAAGGAGGCCGGCGCTAGATATGCTCCAAAGTTGAATGTCAACCTCCCAATTTCTGAAATATTCGATGGAATTAGCCGAACCGAAGTTTTTTACACATCGATTAGAGAAAAATATGGTGAGTTATTCCGTAAGTTTAAATATATAAATTCCAACTATGAAAATAAAGGATTAAAAAAGAGTTATGATCAAATCAAAAAAAATTTCGGGTCATTATTGAAAATTCTCGGAGACATAGAAGAATACAATACAAGCTATATTCCGTGGAATAAAGTTCAAGAGAAGACAAAAGTATTAGAAGATGCATTGTGGAAATTTGCCGACCAATTAAGAACTGAAAGGGAAAAGGTAAAAAACACAGAAACACCACCTCAGAAAACTGGAAGTTACCAGCAATTACCTTACGACAAACTTGGCTCAGATCTTCATTACCTTTATGAAGTTCAAGAATTAATTCAATATTTTAAAGAATTATCCTCGAGCTCGAAAGCAAAACTTTCGAACCAGCCATTTTTATTACTTACCGGCGCAGCAGGGATGGGGAAAACGCACCTACTGTGTGATGTTGTAGAACAAAGAATAAAAAGTAACAATGGTGTCTTACCTGCTTTTTTGGTATTTGGGGAGTTTTTCTCTGGTAAGAAAGATTTTTGGTCCCAAGTTATAGAGCAATTAGGAATTGAAAACTTAGTAAAAACCAGGGAAGATTTTTTAAAAAAAATAGACAACCTTGGAAGGGAGGCTAAATGCCGTTCCCTTTTCATTATAGATGCTCTTAATGAAAATATTACTCGTGCCCCCAACTTTTGGAAAAACAATATCAGTAGTATATTACAAAATATTAGTAGATACCCCAATATAGCTTTTATTATTAGTGTTCGTTCAGGATTTGAAAACGAAGTGCTAACAGAAAAGCAGAAAAAACTTTTCGTTCAAGAAGAACATAAGGGTTTTCTTTTTAAAGAATGGGAAGCAGTGAACAAATTTTTTAAGATATTTTCCCTGCCTTTTCCAGAAATACCTCTTTTAACTCCAGAGTTTCAAAATCCGCTATTTTTATTGTTGCTCTGTAAAGCTTTCGAAAAGAGAAAAAAGGGACGTAAAAGGAAAAAACAAATTTTTAGAGGGATGGAAGGATCTACGTATATCTTTGAGTCTTTTACCCTTAATGCAACTAGTATTATTGCAAGTAAATTTAAAATTGATAAGGGAAAATTTAAGAGTCCAGCATATCGCATATGGAGTGAAATTATTAAAGAAGTAGCTAAGGAAATGGTAAATCGGAATGATGAAAGAATTTCAGAAGAAAATTTAAAGAAGATCATTCAAAAAATGTATCCGAAGATAGATATTGTAGAATTTATCAAGGCACTTGAAAGTAATATGCTGGTCGTAAAAGTCCCCAAATTTGTAAAAGGTAAAGTGATAGATGGTTTTGAATTTAAATTTCCATTTCAAAAATTTAGCAACCACCTTATTGGAAGGTATATATTTAAAAAGTATGAAAAGGAATTTGGCAAATCAAACAAGAATATTAAAACTGCAAGGAAGTTTTTTTCAAGGAGAAGGAAACTCGGTAAATTTCTATCAGAAACCTGGAATAGAGGAATTATTGAGGCGCTATCAATTCAGTGCCCAGAACAATTAAAAGGCATTGAGTTTATAGAGGTTGCACCGTATTTAATGAAAGATAATCATCTTACTCAAATTGCGGAAGAAGCATTTGTTGATAGCCTAATTTGGAGGAATCCGAGAGCATTTTCAAAAGGCGAGAAAAATACTCTCAAAATAATAAATCAAAATATTGTCAGGACAAACACAGGTCGCTATCAATTACTAAATGCTTTTTTATCGGTTGCTCCGATCCCAAATCATCCCTTTAATGCTAAGCGTTTGCATCAGCTTCTCTCAAAATTTTCAATGCCAGAAAGAGATTCTTGGTGGTCAACTTTTCTACATTGTCAATACGGTCGACAAAGAGCAGCTGACAGGCTTTTACAGTGGGCTTGGTCCAATCAGAAAAAAAGATATATAAACGATAAATCTATATTTTTAGCTTCGATTGTTCTTTCCTGGTTTTTAACAACCCCTAACAGATTTGTGAGAGATAAAGCAACGAAAGGGCTTGTATGTTTGTTGCAAAATAAAATTTACTTCCTTCCGAATCTTTTGGAAAAATTCAAAGATGTAAATGACCCCTACGTTGCCGAAAGACTTTACGCAGTTGCCTACGGCTGTGTTTTGAGAAATCAAGGAAACAAAAAAGATTTAAAAACATTGGCAGAATGGGTTTATGAAAATGTATTCAAAGATAATAAGCCTCCTGTTCATATTCTATTGCGTGACTATGCTCGCGGAGTTATTGAGGTTGCCCTAAGAAAGGGGGTTGAAATAGAAATCAATAAAGATAACATCAATCCACCATATAAAAGCATATGGCCTAAAAAAATCCCAACCGAAAAAGAGTTGAGGAAAAAGTATCATCCAGAAAATTCTCTCAAGGGCAAAACAAAGAATAGAGGTTTTTTGCCTATCTGGTCATCGATATTTGGGCCAGATGTTTTAGGAGGATTTGATAAAACAATGAGTTATTGCCTAGGCT
>JALTHX010000116.1:0-9952 GCA_027076005.1 Caldisericaceae bacterium | reverse complement strand
AGAGGCATTAGTTATGATGTTTTTAGCCCTATTCTGGATGAAGCATATCCTGAAGAGAGAGAAAGAGAAAATGCACTCTTTATTTCTAAAAAAAGGCCTATTGATAAATTAAGGGGGTATCTTATAAGCAGAGGTTATCGTCTTTCCGTTATCCGAGAAGTCCTCGCTGAGCTAAAAGAGCAATAGGAGGTGAGGATATGGGTGAAATGCAGGTTCCATATGTAGTGTATCTTATAATTACGATTTTAATGTTAGGAATAGGGTTCTTTCTTGGTTATTTGTTTGAAAATTATATTTATAAAACAAAAATCGGCTCTTTTGATGAGTATGCCAAAAAGAGAAAAGAAGAAGCCGAAAAGGAAATAGAGGCTGAGAAGCGTGAGATGCGTATTCAAATGAAAGAAGAGCTTGAACGCAGGCAGGTTGAATTACAAAATAGAATTAAAAATGAACAGAAACAAATTCAAGAAATAGAAAATCGTTTGCTGCATAAAGAAGAAGTTGCCGAGAGAAAAGTTACCGCCGCTGAACGAAGGGAGAAAGAACTTTCTAAAAGAGAAGAAGAACTTAACTCCTTGCGCAAAGGAATAGAAGAGAGGCTTAAGGAAATTGAGGCGGAATATAATCGGGTTGCAAAACTATCTCCAGATGAAGCAAGAAAGATTGTTCTTGATAATATCCAAAAAGAGCTTCAACAGGAATACTCCAAAAAGCTTAATGAAATGGAAAAGGAGTTGAAATATAATTTAGATGAAAAGGCCAAGGTGCTTTTATCTGAGGCAATGGAGCGTTGCGCAACAGATTATGTTTCTGAAACTACGGTTTCAGTCGTTCCTCTTCCCTCAGAAGAGCTAAAAGGTAGGATTATAGGTAGAGAAGGAAGAAACATCCGCACCTTTGAAACGCTTACAGGGGTTGATATTTTAGTAGATGACACGCCAGAGGCAGTTACTCTTTCCTGCTTCGATCCTATTAGAAGAGAAGTGGCAAAACACGCATTGGAACGTCTTATTATAGATGGAAGAATCCATCCGGCGAGAATAGAAGACTTTGTCCAGGAAGCAGAGAAAGAAGTCGACCAAATGATTTTAAAAGAAGCGGAAGATACCTTATTGGAAGTTTCTGTCTATAATGTACCAAATGAGATTAAAAAACTTATTGGCAAAATGAGATTTAGAACAAGTTATGGGCAAAACCTTCTTAGGCATTCGATAGAGGCGGCTACTATGGCTGGAATATTGGCATCGGAACTTGGTGTAAATGTAGCTCTAGCCAAGAGAGCAGGATTACTTCACGATATAGGAAAAGTAATGGCCAGTGAAATAGAAGGCCCTCACGCACTTATTGGAGCGGATTTATTGAAACGATACGGAGAAAATCCTCTCATAGTGCACGCTGTTGCTGCACACCATAATGAAGTTAAGCCGGAAAGCGTGCTTGATGTAATTATACAAATTGCTGACACTCTTTCTGCAACACGCCCAGGTGCAAGGAGAGAAAACCTTGAGGCATATATTAAACGTCTCAATGAAATTGAGAAAATTGCAATGTCTGTTCCCGGCATTAAAAAGGCATTTGTTGTTCAAGCTGGAAGAGAAGTACGTATTATGGCCAACCCTACGGAAGTAAATGAAGAGCTGGCAGCTAAAATTTCTCATGATGTCGCAAAGAAAATCGAAGAGGAGGTAATATATCCTGGAATAATTAGGGTAACGGTTGTAAGAGAAACTCGTTACACAGATTATGCAAAATAGTATTAAATTTCCGGAAGAAATAAAATTTCTCCCTCTGCTGCCCGGAGTTTATATTATGAAAGGAGTGCGGGGGGAGATTCTTTATATAGGCAAAGCTACAAGGCTACGAGACAGAGTTGCTTCTTATATGCACCCAAGAGATGCAAAAACCATTTCGTTATTAAAGCACGTTAAAGAGTTGGATTTTGTTGTTACTTCTTCTGAAGGAGAAGCTCTCCTTTTGGAAAATAATTTTATAAAGAAACATCGCCCTAAATACAACATACGCCTCGTTGATGATGAAAATTACCCATATATAAAAATTACAAATGATAAATACCCCCGGCTTCTTAAAGCATACCGTATTAAAGGAAAAAACGGTGAATATTTTGGGCCTTTTCCCCACGGAAAAGCAATTGACCTTACTATAAAAGCGGTAAGGAAAATATTTCCGGTAAGGACTTGCAACCTAAAGATTAGAGATGATAAGGCTTTAGAGTCATGTTTACTTTATCATCTTGGCCTTTGCGCTGCGCCGTGCGCCCATAAAACTTCCCTTAAAGAATATCTTAATATTGTTGAAAATTTAAAAGCGTTTCTCAGAGGGAATAGCGAAGGTGTTATAAAAAAACTACAAGACAGAATGTCAAAAGCAAAGGATGCTCTCGAATTTGAGAAAGCAGCTATATATCGGGATCAGATAAATGGCATTCTTTCCGTTATGGAGAAGCAAAGAGTAGTAAGCGAGAGAAGAATTTCATTTGATTCATTTGCTGTTTGCAAGAAAAGGTCTTCTGCAGTTATAGTTAAGCTTAGCGTAAGAAATGGGCGTGTTATTTCATCCTATCCGTTTATACTCAGTGTCCCTATGAAAGCAAGTAACAGTCAAATTTTGGAAGAATTTTTACTGCAACATCCATTTCACGGTAGCTTTATGAAAATTTACGTGCCTATGAAACTTCCTCAGCAGAGATCTACAGAGGATTTTTTATCTAAAAAAAATCATTTCGCTACTAAAATTTCTATTCCTAAAGGGAAAATGCAAAAGGAGCTTCTTGCAATGGCAACACAGAATGCGATGGCCCATCTTGATAACTACATAGAAAAAAGAAAATTTTCAAAGGAGAAGAAAATACTCGAGGAACTTAAAAATTTGTTGGGTTTATTAAAACTCCCGGTGAGAATAGAAGGTTACGATATTTCTAATATTTCAGGAATGGATTCGGTGGGTTCTATGGTAGTTTTTACTAATGGGAAGCCGGATAAAAACCAATATAGGAGATTCAAAATAAAATTTGTTAAAGGGCCTAATGATTATGCAATGCTAAAAGAAGTATTATTCAGAAGATTTAAAGAAAACGGCGATTCTTTCGCAAATAAAAAACCTAATCTTCTTCTTATTGATGGGGGCAAAGGGCAGCTTGATGCTGCTATAAAAATTAAAAAACTTTTGAAGTTAGATGTTTCAATTGCTTCTCTTGCAAAGAAAGAAGAACTTATATTTTTTGAGGATATGAATGGACCTATTAGACTTCCAAGGAGCTCTGAAGTATTAAAACTTTTGCAATGCGTACGAGATGAATCACACCGCTTTGCTAAGGCTTATTTCACAAAACTACATGGTTATGGTATACTTAAAAAAGAGGGATAGTGGATGCTGGTAAGAATTTTGACTTCTTGGATGATAAATGCAGTTTCTTTTTTTATGGTAAGCCGGATTTTACATGGTTTTAGGTTCAGTAATTTTTGGAGCCTCATTCTTGCAGGTATTCTGCTGGGAATCGTAAATGCAACTCTTAAACCCATTTTTGTTATTATTTCACTTCCTCTTAGCATCGTTACATTTGGTTTATTTCTCCTTATTATCAATGGTTTAATGTTAGAAATTGTGTCCGTAATGGATTTTGGCTTTAAAATTTCTTCTTTTTGGGATGCGTTTTGGGGAGCGATCTTGCTTTCTTTGTTCAATATGTTGATTACTAAAATCCTTTTCCCAAATAAGGAACGTATCGCTTAACTATGCGGGATAATTCCAAAAAGGCGATACTTGTTGAAATAATTCAACAAAATAGACGTGAAATCTCTGAGGAGTCTTTTGATGAATTCCGCTTTCTTGTACAAACGCTTGGCGTAGAAATTGTAGGTGAATCTACCCAAGTAATAAAAATTCCTAATTATACATTTTTTTTGGGGAAGGGGAAAGTTAATGAGATTAAGCAAATAGTTAAGTTATTAAATGCAGATTTTGTATTTATAGACACGAAGTTTACTTATTTGCAGTTGAAGAATCTTACAAAGGAAATTGGTATTTCCGTAATCGATAGGCCGCACTTAATACTAATGATTTTTGATATGAGGGCAAAAACAAAAGAAGGTAAACTTCAAGTAGAACTTTCTGAGCTTAAAATGCACCTTCCGGAAATTGTGCATAGCGGCATTTATATGGACCAGCAGGTTGGCTCAGAGATAGGCCTCAAGGGCCCCGGAGAGAAAAAGACAGAGTTAAAAAGGCGATATATTGAGAAAAGAATTAAAATACTTGAAGAAAAACTTAGGGAGATTAAAAAGCAGAGAGAATTAAGGAGGAAGAAAAGGGAAAAAAATAATATCCCTATAATAGCATTTGTGGGATATACGAACAGTGGTAAATCTACGCTTTTAAACAGGATGATTAGCGGAAAAGATGCATATGTGGAGGATATGCTATTTTCTACATTGGACACGCTCGTAAGGGAGGGAGAAATTGACGACCAAACAAAAGTTCTGTTTGTTGATACGATTGGATTTATACGTGATTTACCTCCCACGCTGATTTATGCCTTTCACTCAACTCTTGAAGAAATTTTAGATGCATGGATAATTATTCATATTGTAGATGTTTCTGTTCCAAGTTTCAAAGAGAGAATGAATTCCGTGCAGTTTACGATAAATGAACTGAAAGCATCAAAGATACCGAGAATCCTTGTATTCAATAAGATAGATAAATTAGACATTGAAAGGCGTGCTTTTCTACAAAAGCGCTACAACAATGCAGTTTTAATTTCTGCATTGACCGGTGAGGGGATAAATGAACTGAAAAGAAAGCTCAAAGATGAAATTAGTAAGCTATATTTAAGAGTGAACCTTCTAATCCCCTATACTGAACCTAAAGTTTTGTCCAGTATATATAAAGAAACAAACATAATTCAATCAAAAAGCACAGAGGGAGGGACTCTCCTTACGGTAGAGGGATTTAAAGGCAACATAGAAAAGTTCAAAAAGTATTTTTTAAGCTATTGAAAATCTTTTTTATCTGTATAGAATCTAATGTATGAACAGTTTAAACTATGTTGACCTTGTAGTATTTATAATTCTTTTAATAGAAGTGATTAAAGGTATAAGAAGCGGTATTATTGTGCCTTTATTTGATATAGCAGGAATTATCCTCGGCTGGTTTATAGCTAAGGTAAATTCAGTAAACTTTGCCCCTTTTGTTGATAAATCGCTGCACATCACTCCTTATCTTTTATCAAAAGTGGGGAGTGCAGTCAAACTTCCCGAGATAATAGGAAGTGCGCCTGCGACAAAACAAAGTATTACTGCGGCATTTTTCACATTGCATTTGCCTGGCTTTGTTCAGAACTTTCTTTTGAATAATATTCCGGTTGAACAAACAATAACAGTCCAGCAGTATGTTGTTCATAGTATTTCATATAGTATATTGGTTGGCATATCTTTCCTTACTTTATTTATAATAGTGCTTTTGATTTTCAGGATTGCGGGCGTACTTATCAGAAAGGGTATTCGGGTAAGCCCTTTTTTGAAATGGGTGGATGCTGTTTTTGGCGCTTTGTTTAAATTTTTAATTGCATTTACCGTGCTCTACATCATTGCAGAGGTTATTGTAATATCTGCCGGATATCTCAGTGCTGGAAATAGCGGTTTTATTTATCAAGTAGAATATTCCAAGTTTTTTAAAGCGGGCTCTGCAATTATGCCCTTTTTGAAGGAAAAAGTCATACAAATAATTACTCCTCTTATAAAATGAGAATCGACGAATTTAATTATAACCTTCCAGATGGGCTTATTGCCCAACATCCTTTATATCCGAGGGATTATGCACGTCTTATGGTTCTAAACAGGAATACTCAAGAAATTTCTCATTTAAAATTTTTCCGAATTGAGCAGTTTTTTAAAAGCGGCGATGTGTTAGTATTGAATAACACAAAGGTTATTCGCGCAAGAATAAACGGGACCAACGAGAAGACCGGCGGAAAAAGAGAAATATTTCTTCTTAAACAAGTAAATGAATATCAGTGGAGAGCGCTGACCCGTCCGAATAAAAGAATTCATTCCGGTGATAAAATTCTTGTAAACCAAAGGAAAGATATTTATGTAAATATAACAGACAAAAATAAGAATGGTGAAAACACCGTAAATTTTGTTTCTAAAAATAATCTTTCTATGAAAGAGATATTACAGGAAATTGGAAATGTGCCACTTCCTCCGTATATAAAGGGAAAAATTACAATGGAGGATGAATACCAAACGATTTTTGCAGAGAATGAAGGGGCCGTTGCATCTCCAACTGCCGGCCTACATTTTACAAAAGAATTGCTTAAAAAGCTTCAGGATAAGGGTGTAAAAATTGCCTATGTAACTTTGCATGTTGGACTTGGAACATTTAAACCCGTAAAAGAAGAAATTGTTGAACATCATAAGATGCATGAGGAAGAATTTTTTGTAACAGAAGAAACAGCAAAGATTGTAAATGAAGCACGGAAAAAAGGAGGAAAAGTATTTGCTTGTGGAACAACTGCAGTACGTGTGTTGGAAACAGCGTCTACTGTAAATGGCGTCTTAAAACCTCTTAGGGGTGGTAAAACACGTTTGTTCATTAAGCCCGGATACCCGTTTAAGATTGTAGATGCGATTATCACGAATTTTCATTTTCCGAAAACTACTTTACTTATGCTTGTTGCAGCATTTGCAGGTAAGGAATTTATTTTGCGGGCCTATGAAGTTGCTGTTAAAGAACATTATCGTTTCTATAGTTTTGGAGATGCAATGTTAATTATTTGAGGGGTAAAATGAATATTAAATTTAAAGTAACTAAAAAGAGTAAAGGGAATAGAGCACGGTTAACTGAATTTGAAACTGCTCATGGTAAAATTGAAACGCCTGTATTTATGCCCGTTGGAACACAGGCAACTGTAAAAACTCTTGATTCTGCTGATGTAGACCAGATTGGTTTTAAAATTGTTTTGGGAAATACGTATCATCTCTATCTTCAGCCTGGGGCAGATGTTATTGCAAAAGCAGGTGGTTTGCATAAATTTATGAATTGGCCACACTCCATTCTTACCGATAGTGGTGGTTTTCAAGTACTTTCCCTGAGAGAAATTCGCAAAATAAAAGAGAGTGGAGTAGAGTTTCGTTCTTTTATTGATGGGGCCAAACATCATTTTACGCCTGAGCGAGTTGTAGATATAGAAGAGAAAATAGGCGCAGATATTATTATTCCTCTTGATATTTGCAGTGGATACCCTACGGATTTTGGAACTACCGATAAGGAATTAGGTATTACCCTTAAATGGGCTGAGCGGAGCCTAAAAGCCAAAAAGAGAAACGATCAGATAATGTTTGGTGTAATTCAAGGTGGTTTTTACAGGGATTTAAGAGAAAAGTCCGCAAAGGCGATTTTATCTATGGACTTTCCCGGCGTGACACTTGGGGGTTTAAGTATAGGCGAAGAAAAAGAGCTTACAAAGGAATTTGTTGATTTTACTGTTTCCCTTCTTCCTGAAAACAAGCCGCGATATCTTATGGGAGTAGGCGATCCTTTAAGCATTCTGGAATATGTGAAACTCGGAGTGGATATGTTTGATTGTGTGTTGCCCACACGTGTTGCAAGAAACAGAACACTTTTTACGCGAGATGGCCCTATAAAAATTACTAAAGCAGTATATAAAGAGGATTTTACCCCTATAGAGGAAAATTGTACATGTTATACTTGTAAGCACTATACTAAGGCATATTTAAACCACCTTTTCAAGGCAAAAGAATACCTTGCTCCACGTCTTGCAACAATACATAATCTGTTTTTTATGCATTGTTTAATAATGGATATAAGAGATGCAATTAGGGAGGACCGGTTCGAGGATTTTTATACTGAATTTAAATCACGCTATACTGCAGGAAGAACTTCTAATTCCTAATTTTTGAAATAGGAAAAGTTTAGTAGGTGCTGTATTGTAGGGGAGAATAAATCGTCATAGCAATAAATTTCGTTTCATCTTGTTTTGTATTATAATTAACTGGGAGGTTGCAAAAATGGAGATAGATAATAAAAGTGATGCTGAATTAAAAAGCGCATTGCAGAGTTTAAGAGAAAGTATAGATAAAGAAGAAAGTCCTTCTGAGAAAGCAAAACTTTACGTTACCTTGGGTAATACTTACCTTTTACTATCCGAGTGGGAAAATCAAAAAGACAACCTTCTCAGTGCACTCGTTTCATTTGATGATGCGGCAAATCTTATGAGAAATCCTGAAATTTTGGAAATTGTGGAAAATATGAAAGGTTTTGTTTTTTTTAAGCTTGCTTTTATAGAAGATAGGGATGAGAATCTACGTAAGTCTATTGAGCATTATAAAAATTCTTTGAAATTCAGGGTAAAAGATAAAAATCCATACAAATATGCTTCCACAAAATATAATCTTGGCAATGCATTCCTTTCCCTGCGTGACGGAAACGATAGAGAAAATATAATGCAAGCAATTGAGGAGTTTCAAAAAGCATATGAGGTAAGAAAGGAGCAACCTAATTCCGTGGAGTTTGGAGTGATAACCAATGCAATGGGCCTTTCCTATCTTATGCTCTCTGAGATAGCAGGTGATGCGAGGGAGTCTGCCGCATTTCTTGTAAAAGCGGTTTCCTATTTTGATGCGGCATCACGAATCTTTACTTTAGATAAACATCCTGTGGATTATGCTATGATTCACAACAACATTGGCGTGTGTTTTACAAAGCTGGCTATGCTCGGCGTGGAAAAGGAAAAAAACTTAAGCGAAGGAATAAGGCACTACAAAGATGCATTAAATGTTTATACTCGCGAAGATTTTCTTGAGGATTATGGTACTACACTTTACAATATGGGAGTTGCTTACCATAACCTCTCTAAGATTGTGCCGATGCCGGGAAAGTCGGAATATTTGAAAGAAGCGGAGAAATACCTCAGAGAATCTGCTGATACTTTTGATTCAGACCTTTATATTGATGCATTTGCACGCGGAAAATATAACCTCGGAGTTGTTTATAAAGACCTCGCAGCGCTTTATAAGAATGATGATTTTTTAAGCAAAGAGCTGTTCGCATTTACTGATGCCTTGAAGGGGTTCTCTGAAAGTAAACAACCGTTTGCTTTTGCAACAACACATTTTTATATCGCACAGGTGCTTTATACTACTAAAGGAGCGGAAGAAGCATTAGTTCATTATAAAGAAGCACGAAGGGTGGCAGAAAAATTTGATAAAAAACTTGCTGAGGATCTTGACAAAATCATAAATCAAATTGAATCGATTAAATAACTTGTTTGGTGGTAGAATGAGAGACGTGAACAAAGCAAAAGAGTGTGCGGAATTTATTAATCAATCAAACTCTATTGTTGTAATGAGCGGGGCGGGGATTTCTACCAATGCGGGAATTCCTGACTTTAGGGGAGCTAACGGTATTTATACTACCGGCGAATACGATTCCAATAGAACTTTCGGGTTACAGTTTTTCCTTGAAGATTCTGTTCCTTTTTACAATTTTGCAAGAGATTTTTTGCATTTTACTGAGAACGCAAAGCCTACTTTTACTCACTATTTCTTTGCAAGACTTGAGAAAGAAGGAAAAATAAAAGGTATTATTACTCAGAACATAGATGGTTTGCATAAGGCGGCAGGTAGTAAAAATGTAATTGCGTTGCATGGAAGTTTTGAGAAAAGTTATTGTCTTCAGTGTGGTAAGGAGTATGATTTTGAGGCAATGAGGAGAAAAATATTTAACGAAACAGTTCCTCATTGTGATAAATGTGGTGGTTTGATAAAACCTGATATTGTATTTTTTGGAGAGCAAGTAAAGGGTTTTTCAGAAGCGGAAGAGCTTGTTTATCAGTCTGATTTGTTGTTTGTTGTAGGTTCTTCCCTTACTGTTTATCCTGCTTCTATGCTTGCGAACTTTGCAAGAGGGCGTATTG
>JALTHX010000115.1:0-3354 GCA_027076005.1 Caldisericaceae bacterium | reverse complement strand
CAGTGCATTGGACAAGCTAATGAGAGATAAGAAGGTATACAACAAATATACAATCAGTGAGCTATTGGAGATGCTGAAGAATATACGTATCGTTAAATTACAATCAGGCATCACTTATCTTACAGAGATACCTAAGAAGGCAAAGGATATCTTCAAACTATTTGGCATTGAACCATTAGAGTCCCCATAGTTATCAAAAAGAGGATTTTGGGTTAAAGGGATTTATTGTCAAATTGAAAAGAAAGTCATATAAAAACAGGCATACATAAAATTTATTTTTGACAGATAACTAATAATGTAAAGGCATAATTTTTACTTTCTTAACATTTATGTGTTTTGTAAAATTAAAAAAGGCCCGTGAAAAGGAGGACGGAAACACAGGCCTTTGATATTTGTATTTTCTTTTCTTAACTTGCTATAAGAATAACATCCTAATGTGAACAAAATATGAAATATTAAAAATAATTTTTCACGTTTTCAATATGTTTTTTATTTATATCTATTCTAACTTTTTCCGGATGTATTATCCACGAAACGAGTGCAATTAATACGGGCTTCTGTCCCTTTCCGTTGATTGATATTGCACCAACTGGACAAAAGGATGCACATTTCCCGCAACCCGTACATAATTCAGGATGCACTGCGGCAGGTCGCAACTTTTTGGTGCGGTCCTTTAAAAACTGTTCAATTTCTACTTCTTCATACTGCCATATTTTTTCTCCGAACGGGCATACGGAAACGCATTCTCCACCTGCCCCGCAGTATCTATAATTGATTTCAATTTTATTCGGATGTTGCATTTTTAAATACCCAATTTGTCCACATCATTGCGACTATATCAATTGCAAGGATTATAATGGTGTAGAGCCATACGTGTTGTGTCCAACCTCTTACCGTCAAATCGCGCATAGGTATGATTGCATAAGTAATCGGATTGAGTTTTGCTATTATCTGAAGCCATTTTGGCATCACGTTTATAGGGAACAGCGCATTGCTTGCAAACATCAGGGGCATCATAAACAGATTTATCACTGCCATCAGCGTTTCTATCGTCTTAATTTTTACGGATAGTGCAAGAGAGAACCCGGACAGTATGAATGCAAGAAGCATTGCAATAACCAGTATAACGATTATTCCCGCAAGCCCGGTTTTAAAGTGCACTCCGAAGAGTAAAGCAACAATTACTATTATTATTGCCTGGATAAGCCCCTGTACTGCTGCTGCAAACATTTTGCCGAATGGGATTGCCCCGCGTTTTATTGGTGCTGCAAGGAGTTTGTCCAGATACCCGAATCGCCTGTCCCATACAACGGTTGTTCCCGCAAATATACTTGAGAACATAATTGTCATAAGCACGACACCCGGAGTCATAAATGTAAGGTAGTTTCCTGTGCCTAAAAATTGTGCAGCCATCGGGTTGTTTGTAAGCCCGCTCATTGCGTTTCCCATCAGTACAAGCCACAGAAAGGGCTGTATAACCGTTACGATCATTCTTGTTTTCTGCCTGAAATATTTTTTCAGTTCTCTCCACGCAACATAGTAAGAATCCATTATAAGAGTTTTCATCTCTTTGCCCTCCTTGCCATCATTCGTGCTTTTCTGCTTTCATCTCTGCTTGACTCTGCTTCTCTTATTGTCTTGCCCGTGTATTTCATATATACGTCGTCGAGAGTGGGCCGTTTGAGCCTGACCGAGCCTATTTGGACGTTAAGCTTTGATGCGATACTAAATAACTCCGGAATCATTTTATCTCCGTTTCTTTCCACCATAATGCTGTATATGCCGTTCTCCATTTTTGAAACGGACTTTACTCCTTCCTTTTCTTTTGCTACTTTTAGAAAATCTTTTGTGTTTTCACTATTTTCGGCAAACGTTAAAGTGATTAAATCTCCGCCAATCTGTGATTTTAGAGTCCCGGGTTTATCAAGTGCCATAATCTTTCCGTGGTCTATAATCGCTACTCTGTCGCATAGGGCATCTGCTTCTTCAAGATAGTGAGTTGTTAGGAAAATTGTCATTCCGTTTTCTTTGAATTTTCTTATGTATTCCCAGATTGCTGTCCTTGTCTGTATGTCTAACCCCAGGGTGGGTTCGTCCAAAAAGAGAATTCTGGGTTGATGTATCAAGGCTGCCGCAATGTCAAGCCTTTTCATCATACCACCTGAAAATGTTTCGACTAAATCATTTCTTCTTTCCCAAAGGCCGAACATTTCAAGCACTTCTTTCGCGCGTTTTTTAATTTCCGCATCGTTCATTTTAAAGAATTTTCCTTGAAGATAAACGTTTTCATAAGCAGTGAGCCTGTCATCTACCGAAGTTTCTTGAGAGGCATATCCCTTTGCGAGCCGTGCCCTATAAGGGCTTTTACAAACATCAAAACCATCCAGTAAAATGTTTCCCTCGGTGGGTTTCAAAAGCCCTATTACGGTTTTGATTGTGGTGGATTTTCCTGCTCCGTTAGGGCCTAAAAATCCGAAAATTTCTCCGTAACGAACAGAAAAATTGATACCTCGCACTGCTTCAACGCCGTTTGAGTAAACCTTTTTTAGGTTTTCCACAACTATTGCTTCACTCATTGAACACCTCCTTGTCCAATTTTTGTGTGACATTCTTTAAATCCGTGAACTTTATTTTTATGATTTCATAGGTTCTTTTATACTGCTCTATTCCTTTGTCCGCAATTCTGTATATATGGCGGGGGTGTATATGGCTTACGTCCCACTCGCCTTCTATAAGTTGTTCTTTTCTCATTTCTTTCAAAATGGGATAGATAAATCCGGGGTTTGGCTTCCATGTCTTATCGGTAGCCTCGTAAATTAAATTTCTTATTTTTTCACCGTAACGCGGCTTATCCTTCAACAGGTATAGGATATAAAAACTGATGAATCCTGTTGCACCAAACAGTGAAGCAACAAACCCATTTTTCTCCTTACTATAAATTCCTTCGGATATTAATTTTTTAAAGTATTTCATAATCTCCTCAATATATAAAATTTTATATATTATAAAAAGAAAAGCATTTCTGTCAATAGTGTATTTCTATCTACTTAAACATAACAAATAGTGTAATGGTCAAGCTAATTTATCTGCTATACTTTAAAGCGGTTTTGATATATAATTAAATATTGTATAAAAATTTTATTCGGAGGTTTTGATGAACGAACTTAAAGAACGGCTTTTAGATAAAAGATTTTTGATTAGTATAGTAGGGGCTGCTATCATTATTACTGTGAGCAATCTTCCCATTTTTCATTTTAGCAATGCGTCTTCTCCGCAGCAAAGAACTGTTTTAGTTATATTCGCGAGCTATCTTTTCAACGCAGGTGCACTTGCTTTTGTATATTTCGTAGAAGC
>JALTHX010000114.1:0-3355 GCA_027076005.1 Caldisericaceae bacterium | reverse complement strand
GTAATGAAGTAATGACCGAAGAATATCGAAAGGTTTGGGAAAAAGATACCGGTGAGAAAGCGCGATGGAAACGATACCGATATAAAATTTCTCCGCGTTTCGGTATTTCTTTCCCCATTTCTGTGCGAACTGTAATGTTCTTTTCCTATGGACATTTTGCACAGCTTCCTGAACTTCAGTTCATGTATCGCGATCCATATTCAATCGATCTTATTGGAAATCCAAATTTGGATTACGAACAAAGTATTTTATATGAATTTGGCTTTACCAATCAGTTTGCTAAAAATTGGGCAATCGATATTAAAAGCTACACGAAAGATATTTCAAAACAGGTTGGTACAACCATGTTTGGTAGGAAAGGTGGTCAACGGGTAAATGTATATGATAATACAGGTTATGCCCGGGCCCGAGGGATTGAATTGCGCCTTACTAAACGATATTCTAACTATTATTCAGGAAATATGACCTATACCCTTCAGTGGGCAGATGGCTATTCTTCTTCTGCTTTTGATGATTACATTCGTTCTACAACCAATTTCCCCAAACCCATAAGGGAGCGCAGACTGAGTTGGGACGTACGTCATCAAGTCGTACTTGAGGCGAATTTAATGATTCCGGATCGTGCAAAATTAACGCTGTTTGGCCTACCCATTCCCACAAAATGGGGTGCAACCTTGTTGGCCAACATGAGTTCAGGTTACCCATATACGCCTGGTACCACAGATATGGTTGAAGCCCAGACTAAGGAAAATACCGCGTCAGGTCCTTGGACCATGTCTGCGGATTTAAAATTGCAAAAATGGTTTACTATTATGAAAGATCTAAAGCTTACTTTCTACTTGGATATTTTTAATGTCTTTAATATTAATAATGTTCAAATTGGTTATGGATTTAATCCATGGACTGGAAAACCATTCAGGTATGGAGATGTGCAGGAACCGAGTAAAAGAATCTGGAACTATTATGAAGCTTATCGATTTATGGATCCGCGCCAATTTTCCACAGGAAGATATGCAAAATTTGGACTAAGGTTAGGTTTTTAAAAAGTAGGTTGTTTCAATGAAAAGAATATTATTTATTCTAATTTTACCGGTGATTCTTTTTGCACAATATCAACGCCCAGGCAGTGTGGATGGCGAATTTCTGGTAATTGATATTAACCCCAAAGCCGCAGCTATGGGGGGCGCTTATATATCCGTTACAAAAAATGCAGAAGCCGTTTATTATAACCCTGCTTCTATAGTTTATATTCCAAATATGGCTATTTCGGCTGCCCATACAAAATGGTTTGCCGGACTTAATATGGAATTTGCTTCTGCGGTACTAAACGCTCAAAGTTATGGTAGTTTTGGCTTGATTTTTACCGGGCTTATGACGGATGAGATGCAGGTTAGAACTCCTTTACAGCCCGACGGTACAGGCGAAACATTTTATGCAGGTTACTACCGGTTTGGTCTGGCTTACGCAAGAAAGCTTACCAATCATGTCTCATTTGGCGGTTCTGTTAACTATATTTATGGTTCTTTGTATAAGGATTTTTCCGCTTCGGCTATTTCGGTGGATATTTCTGCTTTATATGTAACAGGATTCCATGGCTTTAAATTTGGAATGATGATTGCAGATTTTGGCTCTCGAATGAAATATATTAATGAGGCCTATCCTTTACCTACGAACTTTCAATTTGGTGCCTCCATTAATGCCTGGAAAACTAATGATTTGACTTTACTTGTAAGTGGAAGAGCCGTTAAACCGAATGTAGGCAAACCGGTTGGCTCTTTGGGCTTGGAATTGAACATTATGAACTATGTATTTTTAAGAGGTGGCTATCAGGTTAATAATGATGTGCAAACAATTTCTTTCGGAGCAGGATTGAGTTGGAAAATATTAAACCAAAAATTTGATTTTGATTATTCCTATTCTGATTTCTCGCTTTTAGGTGCAGCGCATCGATTTGGTTTAAATATTAGTATTGATTGACAATCATATCATCAAATGCTAAACATTAAATGAGTATTGTGGTGAAAACAAATTTATATATATTTGCTTTTTTGACTATTACTTTTTGTTCTCTTGCTGCAAAGGGAACTTTTGTAAATCCTATTATGGAAGGCAGCGATCCTTGGGTAATAAAAAAAGATAGTTTATACTATAGTGTTACAGATTTCTGGGGAAATGCTTTATTGGTATGGAAATCAAATAGGCTTACCGATAGAGGAATTCATCGCAGGGTATGGACAACTCCTTCGAATGAAGATGCTTGGAATAAGACTAATATCTGGGCACCTGAATTGCATTACATACAAGGTAAATGGTATATCTATTATACTGCTGGCAGAGGGGCGGAGTCTATTCCTGAAACCGGCCAACTAATCTGGTCAACACAAAGATGTGGTGTTTTACAATGTGTTTTTCAAGACCCTACTTCTACCGCATGGTTTTCTAAAGGAATGCTGTATACGGGGGATGATATTGAGAACTGGGATGGCTCTTGGCAAAACAACATCTGGGCTATTGATGTAACCCCATTGGAAATGAACGACAAGCTCTATATAATCTGGTCTGGTTGGGATAGCACAGCTAATATGGCCAATAATGGTTTTACGCAGCAAAACCTTTATATAGCGGAAATGGAGAATCCTTATACGGTTAAAACTAATCGTGTAAAAATAGCCGAACCGATATATTGGTGGGAAAAATCTCAAATATCCCCACAAAAAGTGAATGAAGGGCCGCAAATATTAAAACATAAGGATAAAATATACCTGATATATTCCACACCAGACTATTGGACTATAGAATATAAAATGGGAATGATGGAAATTGAAGATGGCAAAGACCCTATGATTCCTGAAAATTGGAAAAAATACCCAAATCCTGTTTTTCAAGGGACTCCCGATGTTTACAGTGTGGGACACGGTAGCTTTACCACTTCTCCGGATGGAACGGAGAATTGGTTAATGTATCGTTCTAAACCAACGCCTAAGGGTGGATGGCATCGTGATGTACGTCTTAAAAAATTTACATGGAATAATGATGGAACACCCAATTTCGGAATTCCTGAAAAAGCAGGGACAAAGCTAGATTTGCCATCCGGAGAAAGTCTTGATAAAGAAGGGCAATATTTTATAGATGATTTTAATATTGACAATACAAATAACAATTATGATAATTGGCGTCTTCTCGGCTGGACAGGAAATTTATTTATAAAAAATGGATTTTTTAACTCTTTTTGAAGTTGAATTATAGCTTGTTTATAATAAGATAACGGTAAAGAAGGATTTTCCTTACCTAAAACACTCCAGTCCAAATAATCACCTCTTCGTATATGTACAAATACTTTTTGATTATCTTTTGG
>JALTHX010000113.1:0-3359 GCA_027076005.1 Caldisericaceae bacterium | reverse complement strand
ATCTATACATGACTGTGTGGAAAGGAAAAAGGAGTGGGCTAAGGATAAGGTAGCTATAGATTTTTCACTCCATCCCGGAATAATAGATCCTACTCCCGAAGTATTAGGTGAAATTAAGGATGCTATCCATGAATATGGTACACCGAGCTTTAAAATATTTATGGTTTACGATTTCAGGGTAGATGATGAAACCATGATTAAGTTTCTAAAGGAAACAAAAAAATACGGCGGGCTTGTTCAGGTACATGCGGAGAATTACTACATTATTAAATATATGAATGAGGTGTTGGCAGCGGAAGGGAAACTGGAGCCGTACTATCATGCAATCAGCAGGCCGGATATAGCGGAGGAAGAGGCTATTTCGCGGGCAATTAAGATGGTTGAACTTACGGATTCAAGAATTTATATCGTGCATCTATCTTCGAAAAAAGGCCTTTTTAAGGTTAAAGAGGCAAGGGATGAGGGGTTGGATATTTTTGCAGAAACCTGCCCGCAGTATCTTCTTCTGGATGATGAGCACTATAAAGAGCCGAATTTTAACGGCGCCAAATATGTTATGTCTCCGCCTTTAAGAGGCAAGGAAAGCCTGGATGCGCTCTGGACCGGACTTAAAACAGGGGATCTAAAGATTGTAGCAACCGACCATGCTCCTTTCGATTTTAAAGGAGGAAAGGATATGTTCGGAAAAGACGATTATAAGAAAATTCCAAACGGCGCACCCGGTATAGAAACACTGTTAATGCTTATTCATACGGAAGGTGTGGTTAAAGGGAGAATAAGCCTTGAAAGGATGGTAGAAGTCCTCTCCACAAATACGGCGCGTATGTTTGGTCTGGATAATAAGGGTGAAATTGCAGCCGGAAAGGATGCGGATATTGTGGTATTCGACCCGGACCAGAAATTTACAATAACACAGAGCAAGCTGCACATGAATGTGGATTATACACCGTACGAAGGAATGGAAATGCGGGGGATGCCGTATCTTGTTTTCTCACGTGGTAAAGAGGTAGCTAAGTGGCAGAATGACCATGTTGAGTTTGTAGGTGTAGCAGGCCGTGGGAAATTCGTTAAACGTTCACCCTTTAAGGGTTTCTAAGCTGGAAAGCGGAAAAATTAAACAGGCCGGGAGTTATTCTCTGGCCTGTTTTTTATATTCACTGTATACACGTTTTTTATGATTCTTAAGATGACGGTTCAAAAATTCATGAGCTTTTTTTTCATCATTTTTCTTTATCATTTCTATGACGGCACGATGTTCTTTTATGCTTTCTCTGGCCACCTTTTCAAATTCATCACCCTTTTCGATTGAGCGAAAGATATCTATAAGTATTTTGGTGATTGAAAGAATGTAGGGAATCCATGGATTGCCGGATTCCCGGTATAGTATTTCATGAAAAGAGAAATCCGACTTCATAAATTCTTCGGAATTGTTAGCTTTAAGGTCAGCTTCCGATTTATTAACCGCTTCCTCAAGTTCAGAAACTATCGAGGTATTGCCGGAAACCATTATTCTATGAAGAGCTAATTCTTCCAGATTTTGTCGGATTTCGAAAATAGATTCGAATTCATCCAGTGAAATTTTCCTGACGTAGTACCCTTTCCAGTATTCTTTTTCCAGTATTCGTGATTCTACAAGTTTGGAGAGAGCTTCACGTACCGAGAGCCTGCTTACACCGTATCTTTTAGCCAGTTCTGCGTCATTTATTCTATCACCGGCCTTCCAGTATCCCGATATAATTCCCTTGCGGATTGCTTCATAAACATTTTCTGCTCTGCTTGTCTTTGCAAAGAGTGGCTCTAAAAATTTATCCTTATTTTGCATTACCGAACTCCTTAAAGACAGGATTATTATTTAGTATAACACAACAAAATATAAAGGCAATACAAATTGGCAAAAAATAAAATTATGAATTTGAATCTTTAACAATTTCTTTAATTTTCTCTACCGACCTATATAGATTCAATTATACTGCAAATTTTCTTTGTATCATCCATGGATATATCCAGATGAGTAACCATACGTATAGTGCTGTTTCCAGCTGCTCCGCTTAAAATTCCGTGTTCCTTTAATTTTTCTACAATTTCAGAGGCCGTATGGCGGGGTGTACTAAAATAGATAATATTAGTCACAACTTTTTCAGGATTAACACCTGCCCAAGAAACTTTAGAGAGAGCTTCTGCCAGTAATTTTGCTTTTTCATGGTCTTGCTGTATTTTGGGTACATTGTATTTTAAGGCATATATTCCTGCAGCGGCCAGAATGCCGGCCTGCCGCATACCCCCGCCGAGCATTTTGCGGATGCGTCTTGCCTCATCTATAAATTCCTTTTTTCCGCATAGCAATGCTCCTACCGGTGCTCCTAATCCCTTGGAAAGGCAAAAGGTGACCGTATCGGCAAATTCAGAAATTGTATCCGGTTTAAGTTTAGATGCTGCGGATGCATTAAAAAGACGTGCACCGTCCATGTGCACCTTTAAATTATTTTCAGCGGCAAAACCATAGATATCTTTTAGTTCATCCAGAGTATAAAATGTTCCGCCTGCAAGGTTGTGCGTGTTTTCAATAACTACCATTTTTGTTTTTGCCATGTAGTATATATCCGGACGTACCTTGTCCTTTAAAAATTCGGAACGAAGTATACCGTCTTTCGTCTGCACGGCTACGGGAAGAGACCCTGCAATAGCAGCAGAAGAAGCAAGTTCATAATGGATCATATGTCCGCGTGCATCAATAATAAACTCATTTCCCCTGCCGCAGTTTATAATAGCAGGTATAAGGTTACCCATTGACCCGGAGGTAACGAACAGAGCTTTTTCTTTTCCCGTTATTTCCGCAGCCATATCCTGCAGTCTATTAATCGATGGGTCCTCCCCGTAAACGTCATCTCCTACCTCGGCTTCGTACATTGCCTTTCGCATGTTTTCTGAAGGCCTCGTGATTGTATCGCTTCTTAGGTCGAACATTTTCATCTGTTTAACTCCTTGTTAAGTAAAGTTAATGCTTCGGATGCTTTCATTTTAATAAAAATATCCGTTATTGAGTCTGTATAATTGGAGGGGCTTGTGTTTATTTCCAGTATAGATGCTCCTCGTGCGGAAGCCTCTCTTGGTATTAGTGATGCCGGATAAATTTCACCTGTTGTCCCGATTAAAACCATAAGATCAGATTTCTCCACAAGTTCTGCAGATTTAATAACGGCCTTTTCAGGTATTCCTTCGCCGAAGAAAACAAAATCCGGCTTTAAGAGACCTCCGCATTCACAGAGCGGCGGGAGTTTCTCTAGAAGTTCTCTTCGAGGTTCGTATTTCCGCCCGCATTTTGTACAGGTGAGTTCTCTGGAAGTACCATGATACTCTAC
>JALTHX010000112.1:0-9993 GCA_027076005.1 Caldisericaceae bacterium | reverse complement strand
CTTTTGCTTCTGCGATTGAGATGATACATACTTATTCTTTAATTCATGACGACCTTCCTTTGATGGACAACAGTGATTTGAGAAGAGGGGAACCAACCTGCCATAAAGTATATGGGCAAGATATGGCGCTTCTGGCAGGAGATGCACTTATCTCCCTTGCATTTGAATTAATATCTAATCCTTCAAATACAAAATATTTTGGTGTGGAAAAGGTACTTTCTGTTGCATATGATTTTGGCGTATACTCCGGAATAAAAGGCCTTGTTGGCGGACAGGTAATGGATATTGTAACAAGTGGAGCGGACTCTGTTGATGAGGATACAATTCTTTATATCGAAAAGAAAAAAACAGCTTCTCTTATTGCACTTGCCATAAGATCGGGTGCTATTTTAGGCGGTGCACCAGAAGAGGAGCTAAAAGCACTAACAAATTTCGGGCTGAATTTGGGAATAAGCTATCAAGTAATAGATGATGTCTTAGATGCAGTTTCTACCCCTGAGATATTAGGTAAGGATACAGGACAGGACAAGAAAAACGAAAAGGCAACGTTTGTGGCACTTTATGGAGTAGATAGAGCAAAAAAAATAGCGGAAGAATTTGTGCAGAAAGGTATTGATTATCTGGTCCCGTTTGGTGAAAAATACAATTTGCTTATTGAAATTGCACATTTTTCTTTGCAGAGGATTAAGTGAACAGAAAGTTATTAGATAAAATAGATAAACCTGTTGATATAAAAAAACTTTCTTTTGATGAATTAAATGAACTTGCTAAAGAAATAAGGGATTTAATCATACAAACTGTTTCTGAAACCGGTGGGCACCTTGCTTCAAACTTGGGAACGGTAGAGCTTACTCTTGCTCTGCACAGGGTTTTTGATTTTCCAAAGGATAAACTTATTTTTGACGTAAGCCATCAAATATACACTCATAAAATTGTAACAGGCAGAAAGGATAGATTTTATACTTTGAGGCAATCCGGAGGAATAAGTGGGTACGCTAATCCTGTCGAGAGCAAATTTGACTCGTTTGTTGCAGGACATGCTTCAACTTCTTTAGCTCTTGCGTTAGGTTTTGCCGAAGCACGGAAAGTTATAAAGCAGAACTATGAGATAATTGCTCTTATAGGTGACGGTGCATTTTCTGCAGGCGAAGCCTATGAAGGGTTAAATAATTTAGGAAGATTAAAAGAAAAAGTAATCATTGTCTTGAATGACAACGAGATGTCTATCTCTAAGAATGTGGGAGCAATGTCTCAATATTTTTCAAGGCTTCGCTCTTCTTCATTTTACCAGAAATTGAAGTCAAGAATTCCGCGAACAACTGTGGGAGGGCGTATAAAGCTTGCTATAAAAGATTTGATTTTGCCGGTGGTTTTTTTTGAAGAGCTTGGTTTTACTTACTTAGGCCCAGTTGATGGTCATAATATAAAAGTACTTACGGAAATGTTAGAGCGCACAAAGAATATTAAATATCCTATGGTCGTTCACGTAATTACAAAAAAAGGCAAGGGCTATAAATTTGCAGAAGATAACCCTACTAAATTTCATAGTGCGCATCCGTTTTTTATAGAAAGCGGGAAAAATAAAAATGTACCTAACCGGAAGACATTTTCTGAGGTGTTTGGAGAGTCTCTTGTTTCTTTAGGTGAGAAAAATAATAAAATTTTTGCAATTACAGCTGCAATGCCTGATGGTACAAAAACGAGCAAGTTTAGAGATAAATTTCCTAACAGGTTTCTTGATGTCGGAATTGCTGAACAATGCGCGGTGACTGCTGGTGCAGGGATGGCAAAGGAAGGATTAAATCCTGTAGTAGCTATTTACTCTACTTTTACGCAAAGGGCATATGACCAGCTTGTGCACGATGTTGGTATCCTCGACCTTCCTGTGGTTTTTGTTCTGGATAGAGCAGGTGTAGTTTCTCAGGATGGGCCTACGCATCAGGGAATTTTTGATCTCTCTTTTATGCGGACAATTCCGAATTTTATTGTTATGGCCCCTAAGGACGCCAGTGAGTTAAGGGCAATGCTCAAATTTGCCATAAATTCTGAGCACCCTGTTTCAATAAGATACCCTAAAGACTATGCAAATTGCGAGGATTCTCTTAAAACTCCTATAGAATCGGGCAGAGGAGAGCTTATAGAGTCAGGCAATGACCTGCTTATTATTTCTATTGGCGCAATGTATTACTCGGCGCTTGAGGCAGTGAAGGCGCTTAAAGAAAATGGGATATCTACGGGATTTATTAATGCGCGTTTCGTAAAACCGCTCGATAAAGACCTTATATTAAAAGAATCATTAAAAGCAGGCAAAGTGCTTACAGTTGAGGATAATAGTGTTATAGGAGGGTTTGGTTCAGCTGTTAAAGAGTTTCTTTCAGACAAGAATGTCATTGTTCGTTCGATAGGCATAGATGACATTTTTCCGGAACAAGGGGAAAGAACAGAACTTCTTAAACAATATGGGCTATCCGCAGAAAATATTATGAAGACCGGAGAGTATCTTGCCAAAGAAAAGGCTTGATCAGGCAATAGCAGATAGAGGGATATTAGCGAGTAGGTCTGAAGCGAAAAGATTTATATTAGAAGGCAAAGTCCTTCTGAACGGCGAAACCGCCAAAAAATCGAATACTATGGTAAGTGAAAGCGATGTAATTTCACTTAAAGAGGAAAAAAAGTTTGTGGGTAGAGGCGGTCTGAAGTTAGAGAAGGCACTTAAAAAATTTGCTATTGTAACGGCTGATAAAATTTCTGCTGATATTGGTGTATCTACAGGTGGATTTACTGATTGTCTGCTAAAAAGTGGTGTTAAAAAAGTGTATGCTGTAGATGTAGGTTATGGACAGATTGATGTTCGGCTTCGCAATAATCCAAAAGTCATTCTACTTGAAAGGACCAATGCGCGTTATCTTACAAAAAAGGAAATCCCCGACCCACTTGATTTAGTTGTAATGGATGTTTCGTTCATTTCCATACTGAAAATTCTTCCGGCGCTTTTTCCGTTAATTAAGGATAATGCGGATATTATTTCTCTTATAAAACCTCAGTTTGAGGGCAAGAAAGAATACCTCAAAAAAGGCATAATAAAAGATAAAAGTTTACACTCCAAAATTATAAAAACGCTTGTTCAAAACATACTAAATGAAAATTTCATTGTGACTGATGCAACCTTCTCCCCTATAAAAGGAGGAAAGGGTAACATAGAATTCTTTTTTTGCATAAGAAAGAGCGGGGAACTTGTAAAATTGGAGACAATTGATAAAATGATAGATAACGCATGGGAAAAATTATGAAGATAGGGATTTTTTTTCTGGAAAATAATGGAATTAAAGAAACTGCGAATGAGCTTGCCTCATTTTTGCAAAAACGCGGTATTAAAGTCCTTTTCAGGGAAGACCTTATAAAAGTAAAAAGCACTAAAGATATGGTCATTATGAGCCTTGGTGGCGATGGGACCTTTCTTAGGGCTGCTCACATAGGGCTAAAACTTGATATTCCTGTAATTGGCGTAAACCTTGGGAATCTTGGTTTTCTTACCGATGTTGAGGCTAGGGACCTTTTTGATGCCGCAGAAGAAGTCCTAAAGGAAAGATTCTTTGTTGAAAAGCGAATGACTGTAAAAATGCTTTATTTTGGGGAAAAAGGAGAGGAAAAGAATTTTGTTGCAATAAATGATTTTGTCATTCAAAGAGATATAAGTGGCGAAATTCTGAAAACTGAGATTTTTGTTAATAGTATGAATGCGGGGTATTTCCGTGGTGATGGCGCTATTATTTCAACTCCTACCGGGTCTACTGCCTACTCACTTTCATTAGGTGGCCCGATAATTAGCCCTTTGTCTAATGTTTTTTCATTAACGTTTATTGCTCCTCATAAACTTACAGCGAGGCCCGTTATCTTTTCTGAGACTGACAAAGTATCAATCAGAATAATTTCTAATGATTCTGTTCATTTAATGAGAGACGGTGAAGAAATTCTTCAGTTAAACAAGTTTGATAGGCTTGTATTTCAAAAAAATAGTACATATTTAAAAATAATACACCTTAAAAATAAGAACTTCTTTGAAGTTTTGAATAAGAAGTTCGGATGGGGAGTGTAAATGCTTGTAGGTTTGTTACTAACTGATTTTGCAATTGCTAAGAAAATTGAGCTTTCTTTCGATTCTAATTTAGTGATTATAACCGGTGAAACCGGGACTGGCAAGACTATTATAATGAAGGCTTTATCTGCAGTTTGTGGCGGCTCTGTAAATTCCGATGTGTTAAGGGCTAATTCCGAAAAAGCACAGGTAGAGGCAAGCTTCACTCTAAACAATGCAGATAAAACAAAAAATATTCTTAAAAAATTGGATTTACTAGATGATGAAAATGTTGTAATACTTACAAGGACAGTCTATAAAAATAGGACTAAATCAGGTTTGAATGGCCACTTCGTTCCGTTAAGAACACTGGAAGAAATAGGCCGTTCTTTAATTGACATGCATGGCCAGCATGAAGTTCAGTCTTTATTGGATTCAGGTAATCATATTCACATACTGGACAGATTCGGAGGAAACGATCTTCTTACCCTTAGGCAAAAAGTGAATAGTGAAATCCAACAATTAAGAAAACTAAACGCGCAAATCACCGAACTTATGGAGCAGGATAGGAAATATAAGGAGGAGAGAGAGTTTATTGATTTTGAGATTTCAGAACTACAAAAAGCCGAATTAAAAGATGGAGAGGAAGAAAAGTTACAAGAAGAAGAAAAATTATTGTCCAATTATCAGGAACTTTCTGGTCTAATTGACGAATCACGTGTTATCATCTCTCAAGGTGAAGCATATTCCATAGTTGACCAGCTTGATGCACTGCTTTCGAATATGGAGAGAGCTGCGGAAATAAGCAACAATTTCTCTCAGCTGGTTGAAAGGATAGAGGCGTTAAATTCTGAGATTAGGGATATAGATAGAGAATTATCCGATTTTTCTGGTGAGAACTTATTTGATTCGGATAGGCTTAATGAGGTAGAGGAAAGATTATCCCTTATTTCTACTTTAAAAATGAAATACAAAAAGGAAGTTCCTGAGCTTATAGCGTATCTTTCAGAATTAGAAGAAAAATCTAGCTCTTTCAGTTCCCTTGGGGATCGTATCGAAAAACTTGAAGCTGAAAGAAATACACTTATTAAAGAATTAGAGGCTGATGCACTTGCCCTTTCAGAAAAACGAAAAAAAGTTGCAGTAGAGTTTAGAAAAGAAGTTTTAGGGGAATTAAAGGATTTAGCAATGGAGAACACTGATTTCAAAGTTTCTATCAAAAATGTAGTAGATAAGGATGGAATTGAAGTTAATGGGGTAAAATTTAAGCTGTTTCCGTACGGGATAGATGTTATAAAATTTGTTATTGCACCAAATCCAGGCGAAGGTTTTAAAGACCTCACCCTTATTGCATCTGGGGGTGAGCTCTCCAGAATAATGCTTGCCATAAAAAGAGTAATTGCCGCAGTGGATGACATCTCTACTCTTGCGTTTGACGAAGTTGATGCAGGAATTGGGGGAAAGACCGGAGAGAAAGTTGCTGAAAAACTTCTTGAAATTGCTAAGTTTAGGCAGGTACTTTGCATAACTCATTTACCGCAGATTGCTTCACTTCCGGGTGAGCACCTTGTTGTTGAAAAAGAGGTCAGGAATGGAGAAACATTTCTTTCCGTAAAAAAGCTGGATGAGAAAGAACGTAAAAATGAAATTGCACGGATGATTTCTGGTAGTAATATAACAGAAACTACTTTAAGACAGGCAGAAGAACTTTTAAGGAGGTGGGTATGAGGATACTCGCAATTAATCCAGGCTCTACTTCAACAAAGGTAGGGCTTTATGATGATGAAAAACTCGTGTTTTCTGAATCAATTCATCATTCGAATGAAGAACTTACAAAATTTAGTGCCCTTATGGAACAGAGAGAGTTCAGAAAAAATGAAGTACTTAAAATTTTAAGTAGCCATAATATAGAGCTCTCTTCACTTGATGCTATTGTGGGGCGTGGAGGCGCATTGAAGCCTATTGAGGCAGGGACATATAAAGTGAATGAGGTAATGATAAATGACCTTATTCATGCAAGAGTTGAGCATGCTTCAAACCTTGGGGGTATCATTGCAAATGAAATTGCTAAATCATTGGGGATTCCAGCATTTATTGCGGATCCTGTTTCAGTAGATGAATTTGAAGATATTGCACGGATTTCCGGGTTGAAAGACATAGAAAGGCTCTCTTTGCTTCACACATTAAACATTAGGGCTAATGCATATAAATATGCTCGTGAGCATGGTAAAAGCTTTGATGAATTGAATCTTGTGGTAGCTCATCTTGGAGGGGGAATTTCTGTAACCCCGATTAAAAATGGTAAAATTGTTGATGTGAATAACGCAAATGAGGGAGGGCCATTCTCACCTGAACGTGCAGGCGGCTTGCCTTCTATTAACATCATTGAAATGGCATATTCCGGTAAGTATAGCTTAAAGGAACTAAAGCGTCTTCTTACGAAGAAAGCCGGAATGGTTTCCTACCTTGAAACAAACGATATGAGAGAAGTTGTTAAAAGGGTTAAGTCCGGGGGCGAGTATGCAAAACTTATTTTTGATGCAATGTGCTACCAAATTGCAAAAGAAATTGCTGCTATGTCGACGGTACTTATGGGTAATGTCGAAGCAATAATCCTTACTGGAGGGGTTTCATACAACAAAGAATTAACTGATGCGGTGGAAAAAAGGGTTGATTGGATTGCACCTGTAGTTGTGTATCCCGGAGAAAAAGAGCTTGAGGCACTTGCCTTTGCCGGGTTAAGGGTTTTGTGTGGAGAAGAAAAGGCAAAAGAATACGTTTAGGAGGTTTATATGTTTCGAAATTTTGAAGAACTTTTTGCACATTTAAAGACAAAGGGAAGAGAGCGAATTGTAGTTGCTGGCGGTGAGGACATAGAAGCCGTTAAAGCTGTAAAGCAAAGTTACGAATATGGATTTGGTAAGGCAGTCCTTGTGGGAGAGAGGCAGAAAATAGAAAATACTCTTTCGCAATTTGACAGTAGGGATTTTGTTGAAAAAATTGTAGAAATCGGAAACGAAAGCGAGAAAGGTCCTCGGGCCGTAAGGGAAGTTAAGGATAATGGAGGGATTTTACTAAAAGGGCAAATAAAAACGGCTTACCTTTTGAAGGCTGTTCTTGACAAAGAAAGTGGGCTTAGGACGAACAGATTGATAAGTGATGTTTTTGTATTTGAAGATACTGTAGTTTCCAATAAACTTGTTCTAATGAGTGACGGAGGCGTTAATATAAACCCTGATGAAAAAGTACTTGTTTCCATAATAACAAATGCTGTTGATGTAGCACATAAGCTTGGGATGAGTACGCCAAAGGTTGCCTTGCTTTCCGCAGTTGAAGTAGTGAATCCGGATATGCAGGATACATTAAATTGGGCGATGATCTCAAAAATGAACAGTAGAGGGCAGATTAAAGGTTGCACTATTGATGGGCCACTCGCATTGGATAATGCAATTTCAGAATATGCTGCAAAGAAAAAGGGTATAAAATCTGATGTTGCAGGATTTGCCGATATTCTTATTGTGCCAAATATTACCGTGGGCAATGTGTTTGGAAAAGCACTTGCTTATTATGCGAAATTTAGAAATGCTCATATAATAGCTGGGACACAGGTACCCGTTATGATTCCGTCCAGAGCAGATAAAAGCGAAGCGAAGTTTAATTCAATAGCGCTTGCCATAGCAAGTAAAAATTAAGTTTAGGAGGTTATTATTATGTTGAAAAGTTTAGAGGAAATTACGGAAGAGGTAAAGAGCAGGGAAAAAAGAATGGTTTCTGTTGCTTATGGGCAAGATGCTCATACGTTGCAGGCAATTGAAAAAGGCGTAAAAGAAGGATTGTTTAATGCGGTGGTATTTGCAAGCAAAGCGGAAGTAGAAAGAGTTGCAAGTGCGAACAACGTTGACATTTCTCTCTTCGAGGTTGTAGATGTTCCTGAAGAAAATGAGGCAATAAGGCAAGCTGTCCGAGCTGTTAGGGATAAAAGGGCAGATTTGCTTATGAAAGGGTTATGCCACACAGCAAATTATATGCGCGGAATTTTGAATAAAGAGGAAGGACTGCTTCCACCTGGTGCAATTCTTTCTCATGCAACGATTATAGAGATTCCTACTTATCCAAAACTTCTTGTTGTTTCTGATGTTGCAGTTATTCCTTATCCTGACCTTAAAATGAAGCAGGCAATGATAAATTATGATGTTGCCATATCTCACAAACTCGGTATAGAAAATCCAAAAGTGGCTGTCATTGCGGCAGTTGAAACTGTTAATCCTAAGATGCAGCCTACTATAGACGGGGCGTTGCTCTCTAAAATGAATGAAAGAGGTCAAATAAAAGGTTGTTCTGTTGATGGCCCACTTGCACTTGACCTTGCTGTTTCAAAAGAAGCAGCGGCAATTAAGAAAGTTCGGTCAGAAGTCGCGGGAGATGCTGATATTCTTATTTTCCCAAATATTGAAACAGGCAATGCTTTTTATAAGTGCACTACCAAGCTTGGAAATTCAAAAATCGCAGGGCTTGTTACAGGGACGACTGCTCCTGCTGTTTTAACATCTAGGGGTGATAGTGAAGAATCAAAATTTTATTCTCTTGCATTGGGAGCACTTATTGCAGAGAAATAATATTTTGTTAAATTTGGAATTATAATATAATAAAACCAATAAAAAGATAAGGAGAGTGAAATGGGTGACATGGGTGAAAAAGAGTTTTTTGAGAAGGTAAATTCAGGGGATGTGGAATCAATTCTTAATGCTGCTTCCGAGGAAAAGATTCCTAGAAAAGCGCCAGAGGTAACAGAAAGTAAAGGTGAGGTAGGAAAAGAAGGATTAAAGGTAGATAAGGACGAAAAAGGTACGGATTCTATGAATCTTGCAAACCACTATGCCCCTAAAGCCTTTAAGAGAGGCGATGTTATTAACGTTACAGTTGTCAAATTAGAAAAAGAAGGGGTTATGGTAAACGCAGGAGGGAAAGGAGATTATTTTATTCCGCTCCGGGAGCTTTCTTTGCAGCCAGTATCGTCTCTTGAAGAAATTTTTAAAGTTGGTGATAAAATTGATGTATTTGTAGTTAAAGATAGAGATGCAAAAGGCAGCGCTATTCTTTCTAAGAAAAAAGCAGACTACCTTGAAAAATGGAAAGATCTTCAAGAAAAGTACAATAGAAGGGAAAACCTCAAAGCAAAAGTTATAAAAGCAATAAAAGGTGGTTTACTTGCTGATGTTGAAGGTATTGTAGCATTTCTTCCTCAGTCTCAGGTTGGCCTTAAAAAAGGTGAAACATTAGAATCTTATGTAGGAAAAGAACTCGATGTTAAAATTTTAGAGGTAACTCCATCAATTCGTCGTATCGTTATATCCCATAGAGAATTTTTAAAGGAAGAAAGAGAAAAAGAGCGTAAAGAAGCGCTTGTTAATTTAAAGAAAGGCGACATTATAGAAGGTGTAGTAAAAACAATTAAAGATTTTGGCGTATTTGTAGATATAGGTCATGGAATTGATGGTTTTGTTAGGCTTAGCGAGCTTACTTGGGGAAGAAGAAAATTACCCAAAGAAGTTGTAAAAAGAGGAGAAACGGTTGAGGTAAAAATTATTAATGTAAATTTAAGAACCGAGAAAGTTTCTCTTAGCTTAAGGCAAACTAAACCTTATCCATGGGATGTCGTGGAAGAGAAGTTTCCTATAGGATGTATTGCAGAGGGGACTGTAATAAGGATTCACCCATTTGGTGCAGTTGTGGAGTTAGATGATGGGATTACAGGATTGATACATATATCTCAGCTTGATAATAAACGTGTAAATAAAGTAGAAGATATTGTTAAAATAGGCGATAAAGTTCGGGTAAAAGTTCTGGATATTGATAAAGAGAATAAAAAGATGCGCCTTAGTAGAAAAGCTGTTATAGAGGAAGAGAATGACGAGTAA
>JALTHX010000111.1:0-3384 GCA_027076005.1 Caldisericaceae bacterium | reverse complement strand
CAATTGTCTCGACAGTGTAGAGACAATCTGAAAATCATTAAATGTCTCCGCAATGCGGAGACAATGCCGCAACTGTTTTTCACTCCATCCTTTCCCATATTCTCGGGTTAGCTGAGATGAAAGTGCTAAAATCACTTTTTTCCCATATTCTGCACGACTATTTTGCAAAATCTCCTCTTTGATTAGTTTGCCGATATTCCAATAAAGCTGAGTCATGGCAGAATTAACAGCTACAGCGACATTCTGCCTGCTCTTTTCAATAATTCTTCTTATTTCTTTAAAAAAACTATTGATTTTATTTTTGTCTCGGGACGGTTTTTCCTTATTCATAATCTATTCCATCGGTTTTATCATAGATTCTATAAAATCTATCTCTTCTTGAGTTAAATCGTATTTTTTGTAGAGTTTTTCATCTGTCCAAGGTTGTGAGAAATCTTGCATTGGAACAAACATAAATCTTTCTTTACTCAAATCTATCCCTGAAATCGTTTGCAAAATTAAAAATCTTGCAAATTTTGAATGTAAATAAGTTTTAAGATTATTTGCCTCAAATTCACTATCAAATAAACCTATAATCAAATACGAATGGGTGCATACTTCATTAGGTTTTAAAACCATTGTTTTAGCAAGAACCTTAAATTTTCCATCTCGTCCATGTTCTCCAGCGTGTTCAGATATTGTTCTACTAATAATAACTTTGTATTTTTTTATATATGCTGAATTATAAATATTCTTTCTATCAATAAAGCCTTTTCCTTTGCTATGATATAGAACTAGACTGTTTTCATTTTTATTAGTTCCTCTCTCTGAACTTGCAATGTTAAAGAAATTTATTGGAGAAACCATTTTTGATAAAAAGTTATCGGTAAAATTGTAAATTTTATGTATCACACCTATAGCCTCGTTATACCTAACGAAAATAGGATATTCATCTAATTTTCTTTGCAATACAGTAGATTTACCGTTATGGATATTTGTGTAGTTACAAATTCCCTTATAATCTTTATCCCAAAGGAAATAACATACACCACCACTGATGCTAACACCATTAAAACAGTCTTTAGAATTGGTGTAATCAACTAGGACTTTAATTTTTTTATCTTGCAACATAGTTTTTCTAAAACTATCCAAACCCATACCACCCGAAAACCATCTGGATGGCATAATCATCGTTAAATACCTAGGATTCAACTTTTTAGCTTGTTCAACAAATAATTGATAAATAGGTTTCGCTTGTCTGCCAGAACCTCCTGTATCAAGCTGATACGGCGGATTTCCAACTATTACATCAAATTTCATATTAAATATTTCCTCCGGATTCTCGGTGTGAATAAATTGATAGGCATAGGTTTCCAAACTTTCATCTCTATCATAAACCTCTTGACTTGCACCGCAAAATATACATTTTCCATTTTGCCATGTATGGTTTATTTTATCAAAAATTATATTGCCTTTTTCATCATAAAATTCCGTGCAGAAAGAATATCTGCCGTTGGCTGTTTTTGAACCATAAATCGTCCTACGGGAAAGAAGTGAAGTTAATTCCGTGATAGCAATACCAAAAATTTGGTTTTTAAAAATATGATTCGCACGTTCCTGTAAATCAGGGATTTGGTTTTCCAAACCTTGCATTAATCTTTTGGCTATCTCACGCAAAAATACACCCGATTTGCTTACAGGGTCAAGAAAGGTCGTTGTTTTGTTTTCAAACAGTTCTTGCGGCAGCATATCTAAGATTTCATTTACAAACCTTGGTGGTGTAAAAACTTCGTCATTGCTCAAATTGGCAATAGCATCCAGTACGTCAGGGTTATAATTGATATTACTTTTCATAACTTTCCGCCAATTTTAGGAAATGAACAAGAGGAAATTCCTTGATTGGTTTGGACAAAAAAGCAGGGTCCGTGTCGTATGATTTTTCAAAGAGGCCACCAGGCACTTTTGATGCTTCTGCTTTCAGTAAATTGTCAAGTGTAAAATCTCTTCTTTTTATCATACTTCCATTAACCGCAGACCATTCGGAAAATATAATCGGCTCATCGTTATTCGTTTTTAAGGTCAGAGCATCGCCACACAAAATATTTCTATCAAGAATGAATTTTACACTGTCTCTGCATTCTTCTTTGCAGTTGCTTTTGTATTTTTTTGTGTATCGTTCATTAAAAATATCAAACAGTCGTTGTCTTGCCTCTTTAACATTGTCTGGCAAGAGATCAACACCATAAATCCTTGAAACTGCAATAACCGCATAAAGCTCGTATTCTATTTGATTTTTACCATACCTTTTCTCCACCGCTGCCAACTTTCTGCGCAAGATTTCAACAAGAAAATTACCTGTCCCGCAAGCAGGCTCCAAAAAACGGGAATGAATCCGCTCGGTTTCCTGTTTTACCAAATCCAGCATATCATTAACAAGCCATTCGGGTGTAAACACCTCACCGTGGTCGGCTACTCTTTGTCTGGATTTTATTTGATTTTCAGCTTCTCTTCTTGTCTCAATCATTTCTTAAACAAATCCTTCTAATTTTCTGTTTTTATTCTCTCTTGTTAATCTAAAATAGCCTTTTTGAAGCTTTTAGTCAAGTAATGGTTTTGTGTAAATTAGAAACGGTTTGGCTATACGTAATGCGGGTTTTTGAAACTCCATAATTTCAATTTTCTACTAATTTTATTTATTGCCATAATATTCATATTTAGTACTTTACCCGCATTACGTATAGCTATTGTTATGGGCTTGGGGTTTATTGCTCTTTCAGTTTCTTTTTCAATTCTTTAAAATCATTTATTTGTTGCTCTAAAATTTCAGGGCTTGGAATAATTCCAAATTCATCAGAAGAAAGATGGCCTTCAATCAAATCAGATATTTCACCGTGTTTTTCCACAACTGTTTCAATAAGAGATTTTTCATATTTAATATCTTTTAGTCTTCCCATTCTTATTTGTGGGTCAAAACGTTGAACAGTTCCTCCTAAAATTGTGAAAATTGCTAATGCTTCATAAGAAGATCCTAATGCAGAAAGACCTGCTTTTGCAAAATCAATTTTATCATTTCCATTAGCTGCTTCACTTTTTTTAACCATTCTTCAGCTTTAATAGGATTATGATATTGTCCTTCATTGGCGGGACTTGTATTTGCTACCACCTTTCCACATAGTGAATTATCCCGTTCTAAAGAATGGTGTACAAAACTGTTATTAATACCATTCAGGAATTTCTTACTGAAATTTTTAATGTGATAAAAGAAAACTAAGTCGTGTGTAAAAATAATTACTTGCTTTAAAGTAGCCTGAAAAGCCAATCGCTCTGCAATTTGTTTCTTTGACCCTGTCCCATTTTCTGTGTAAATTCCTCTTTCACCCCCATTATACTAAATCCCATTTAACC
>JALTHX010000110.1:0-10192 GCA_027076005.1 Caldisericaceae bacterium | reverse complement strand
GCCGGAGCTTTTACTCCTTCTTTTATCTCTTTCATAACAGCCTATTTACAAATTTTATTGACTCTTCACAAATTAAATCCTTATCAAAATCCATAGTAGCAACATGGTACGAGTTTTCAAGCCATATAATCTTCTTGTCCCTGGAAGAAATGTGGTTTAGAGTATACTCGGCATTGTCAAGCGGTACCACGTGGTCCCCTCTTGACTTGAAAATAAGGGTAGGCTGCACAATTTCCGATAACTTGTCCCTTGTAATACTAACAAATTTTACCATCTCTACGGCACCTTTCGTTGGTGTCCTTTCATAGGCAATTTCCTTTTTGGATGGGTCTTTTATATCCGAGCCTATTGCGGGTGTCGATTTTACAATATACTTCAAAATCGGAAGAAAAGGTATACGGGGGTCATGAAACAAAATTGCATTATTTATTAAAATAACTCCCTTTATATCAGGGTGCTTCTCAGCTAAGTATAGAGATAGGGTTCCACCCATAGAAAGTCCTGCCACAAATACCTTATCTGCACGTTCCTTCAGCTTTTCAAGTGCATTTTCCACATCGTCAATCCAATCAGTGTATTTTACGTTGTTTAAGTCCTGCCAGCGCGTACCATGTCCGCTAAGCCGGGGTCCTTCCACGTTAAAACCAGCTTTTGCAAGGCATTCTCCAAGATAAATTACACTGCTTGTTGTACCGGTAAATCCCTGAAGTACAAGCACGCCTACATCAGAGCTATTTTTGAAAGAAAAAGACTCCGAACCTTTCATTAGCTTCATTATACACCTCCCGATTTTAAATTCTCTCTAATATTTTTATACATTCTAACCGTTTTTTCTCTCCGTCCATGCCCTATCCGCTTCTGTAGCTTTTGGAGTAATAATACTGCACTTTCTCACCCCTCATATGTAATGGTTACAGTCTGCGTTTTTCCATCCCATAGCACAGTACACCCAAGCGACTCCGCAACAAAACGTACAGGAACGAATGTCCTGTCATTTGCAATAATCGGGCAAACAGTATGGTTTTTAAGATCAATCCACACAGGTGTTCCATTCACCTTCGCTTGAGGGTTATTAATCCACATATTTATCGTTGTTGTATCCAGTATTATCCAAACCATCTTGTCTTCGTTTCTCCAGCCTACCGTCCCGCCGAGAGATTCCACAATTGCACGAATCGGGACGACAGTCCTGTCCCAGCCGTTCACTATAAAAGGCTTTGTTCCTCTTCCGGGGTCTATCTCCATCTCAATCCCGTTTACAGTCATCATAGGATTACCAATCTGAAACTTTATTACAATATGTTTTTTGCCACTATAAAAAACAGTTCTCTGAATTGTTGTTTGTTCTCCTCCTTTTGCAATAGCAGAAACAGTAATTAAATTCTCCTTCGAATTTAAGACAACAGTTGCGGTAAAAGTCCCGTCAGAGCCTATTTTTACAACCTGCCCGTTCACAACAAGCTTTGCACCCGGGGTTGTTTTCCCGCTAAATGTAAAATTCTGGTCCGGAGAGTGAATACCATTTGAAAAATTCAAGAACAAATAAGGAGTAACAGTAATCTGCCCTGCCTTTACATCAAAAATCGTTTTACTGCCAGCAGGGTTTACATAATATGCATCTGAAAATTTTACAAGATTTTGAGAGATGCTACTTGCTTTGAATTTCGCAGTTGCAACTATGCCAGAACCGCTAACAGATTGCCCGTTTGTAAGAGAAACCGCAAAAACAACCTTATCCGCATAAGTTTTTGAAAGCACTAATCCGTTTTTCATAAGCCCGTTTTTTTGTATTCCTTCAAACAAAATTCCGGATGAAGGAAAGTGCAAAGTAAATGCTATCCCTTCTGCGCTGCTTAAACCGTCAACATATACCGGGACTTCCAATTCCTTACCTGCTACGACGCTCTGGTCTTTTACAAAAATTTTGGGTGGAAGTTCAGTTGATATAATCACCTGCACACTAAATTTTTTAGTAATGTTAGGCGATGCAATCGTAATGTTTACAGTCGCAGTTTCTCCGTCTTTTGCATTGACAGGTGTTTTAACGGTTAGCAAAACTTTGGCATTCCCGTTGGGAGGCAGCGATAGGCTATGTTGGGACAAAGTTATCACCCAATCGGGTGAAAGGTTCTCAGCAACAAATATGTTATAATTATCCGCTTTTGAGCCCGCATTTGTTATGCTGATTTGAAAATCTGCTTCAGCGCCCGACCTAACAATCTGTTTTTGCGGATAAGCAGATGCAAAGAAAAGGTATTGTTTTGCCTCAGTATTTTCACTAATCACCCGTATGATGTTATGAAAACAATCCGCAACAATCAAAATGCCGTCTTCAACTTCAACGGAAGCAATTTCATAGAAGACCCTGGGACTTTGGTATATTAAAGTACCGTTTTTTTCAAACACTGAAAGCCTTCCGTTTTCAGTATCGGCAACAATAATATTCCCATACTTATCCACAGCCACATCTTCAGGGACATAGAAATTCATCTTTCCCCTACCACCGCCTTCTCCTATTGTGCGAATTTCTTTAAAAGCATTACTGTACTCATACAGCTTATTATCATCCAATGAGGTAATGTAAAAATCACCTCTCCTGTCCTGCGCTATTCCGGAAGGATACTTGCAAACCGGAAAAACCCCTTTTACTTTGCCGCCTACCGAAAATTTCACGACAGCATCCTTATCAGATAAAGTACCGTAAAAATAACCGTCTTTCCCTTTAACAATTTTTCTCACATTCCCAAAGGCAGAGTCTTTTATCATAAGTTGGAACTCCCCGTTCTCGTTAAGCACCATTACCCCTTTTTCCATACCTAAAAGGATGTGCCCCGCTTTATCCGAATATATACAAAATATGGTGGGAAGCATTTTATCATTTACCTTTTTAATTCTTCTTGCAAAATCTCCGGATTGATTGAATTCCACTATCTCATTTCCGTTTAAGCCATTGGAACTTAACGCCCAAATATTCCCATGGCTGTCTAACGTGGCACTGGTCGGGCTTATAAGCCTTGAACCATTTCCTTGCAGAAAATCCTTTTTTGAAAGAAAAATGCCTGTATCTGAAAAAACGGAGAATCGCTCTCCTGCAGATGACCCAAACGGGGCGTCACTCTGATTATCCCAATAGTAATAACCGCCGTCCATAACAAACACTTTCCCGTTCTGCACGGCAACGCCACACGGAGTAAGGAATGTACCGTCAGGCTGGCCCGGGTAAGTTTCCGCAGGTTTTCCTATGGCGTATTGAAAACTGCCATTGTTAGAGAATTTTAATACTTTGCCTACGGAATCTCCTCCTTTTATAAGGCCCCTATCCGAAACATAAACATTGCCACTTCCATCTACTGCAACATCCGAAGGAAAATACATTTTTCCGCTGGATATCTTCCTTATTAAGCTGAGATTTAAGTCATATACATAAACAGAGCGATCAGACATACTTACCGCATACACTTTTTCTCCGTCCGTGGTAAGTCCTCCCGGGAAATTGACATTTACTGAGAGTAAAACATTGTAGTTACTATCTAACTTAAAAAGTTTTCCTTCAAAATAGTCTGTTACATATATCCCTTCTTTCGAGGCTGCCACACCAATAGGCGAGTTAAATATCGTTTTGCCGAACTCACCTAAATACTTTCCACCGGAATTGAACATTTTCACGCTTCCTGACAGGGGGTCTGCAATGTAAAACATATTATTATAAAATGCAATATCCGTCGGATAAACAAGTGTTTTAAGGGACCCAAAGGTAAACTCGTCCTCCGTTGCACTGTTCAAAATATGAACCCTTCCGTAAGAGTTATCTATCACTGCTATTTTCCCATTTGAAACTGTGCAGATACCTTGCATCGGGAAGAGATATTTGGAATTAAAGTCCGTTTCATATAAATTTGCTTCAGAAAGAGAAATGCTCCCTATAAAATCATCTCCGGGTATACCAATATCCTGCATCACAGAAAATCCACTAACCACCTGGCCAGAAGTAAGCTTTGGAATACCTGCAACAGCAATAACCAATATAATAAAAAATGTTATAATTTTTTTCATATTCCCCCTAAGGATAAATTTCCCCGAAGTGTTTGGATAACATAAAGAAATCAGAGGAATCTACAACTCCGTCTTTATTAAAATCACAATTTGGATTAAAACCTTTATCGTCAATTGCTAGATTAAAACTCTTTTCAAAGATAGCAAAATCCGCACTGTTTATAATCTTATCTCCATTTATGTCCCACGGCCTCACATAATCAGCTATCTTAAACGAAAGCGGAGGGAGCACAATGTTTTCGTTAAGAGGATAATAAGTAATGGATTGGAACGTAAATGAGCCCGTATCGTTGTCCATCGCCATAAAATGCATCCTGAATATGGTATCCGTTTTATGAAAATTCCCTGAAACCGAAATGTGCAACATACCATTGTTTTCAGAATGGGAGAAGCTCGTGTAGCTAACACCTTCTGCCTGCTTCACGTCAAGCAGCCTTAAAGATGCGGGATCATAAGAAACAAACATATTCACATTTGAAATTTGTTCTTTCAACGCAATCCGCATATCTACCCAAAAATCCTCCCCCTTATTAAGAAGCAGCGTTTTTCCTCCTTCGGGTATGAAGTACATACTGCTCTCGGGAACCCCTTCTACGGTGAAACTGCCGCCTTTTTCCATGCTTACAACTACGGGAAGATATTTCTTTGTTTCCGCATTGTCATTTGGCTCTATATAAAGCACCTTGTAAAAATACGTACCATTTTTTAATATATAATTTCCTTCACTGTCTTTTGCCCCTATGTTTACCGAATATTCACCTATATACAACGGGGATTTGTCAAAAACCGTTTCCACTAATTTTCCTTTGCCGTTAAAGATGCTTACTTTCACTTCGTCTGCAACATTTTCCGTATATTCTACGTCATTTTCGGTAGTTTTCGCACCAACCCCCACTGTGAAATGTAAAGTAATATCAGAGGATGGAGTAAGTGTATTAGAATTTGTATAAACATTTTCAAGCATATTATCCGTGTTAAATTCGGGTATATACGCAAATGGTATATGGAGAGGAACATTAGCCCCACTCACATATATTTCACCGAATACATTATTCTTAACCGAATCCTTTGCGCTAAACTGCACGGTAAAAGTAGAGCTGCTTTTCGGGGAAACAACAACGCTCGAAGGAGCATCCACATCGACCGATTCATCTGAAAACGTCTTTACTGACAAGGAAAGTACAAAAACATTTGAAGAAAGGTTTTTTATCGTAAAAGTTTGCGAGTGAGTTTTTTCTCCGCTTCCAAAAAGTACGGAAGGAGGAGTTATAAGGATATCGGAATTAACCGCATTGTATATATTAACTCTTCCTGCTCCTTGCAAAAACGGAGAAAACGGTTTTCCGCTGTCCGGATTTATAAGTACGGTAGCAGTATTCATAAGAAGTGCTTTCATCTCATCAGGGGAAAGATGTGGTTTTACCTGTTTTAACAAGGCCACGGAACCTGTAACAAAAGGTGATGCCATTGAGGTTCCTGACCAGCTTTCCAATTTATCATTCAGTACCGTAGATTTGATATTTACGCCTGGCGCTACAAGATCCGGCTTAAAATAGAAATCCAACGTAGGCCCGTTCGAAGAGAAGGAAGCCATCCCACCTAAGCCATACTTATTTGAAATGATTATTTTGTTATTGTTTATTATTGATTGTTCCACAAACCTTCCGTTTGCATTAGACAAGAATAGGAACGGAATAAAATCCTTTTCATTGGGGTTAGTTTCTGAAACCAATTCTATGTTAGGAAAACCTGCAATATTATTAAAGCAAATTATACCCAAAGCTCCCGCCCTTTTAGCGTTTAAATCCTTATCGCCGAAATAAATATCGCCCCTTTTTACAAGTGCAATTTTCCCTTTTACGTCTTTATCTTTAAAATCTTCTTTCTTTCCGTAACCACAGAAAACAACCGTATACTCTCCTCCGCTAAAGTAAGGCGACTCAGCAGGATACTGGGCTATAATAGCTTTCCCGTTTATGGAAATTACGCCGTGCGTGGAATCATCACTTGCCCCGACACCAATTGCATATTTGCTGGAAGCAGGGGCACTCATAGGAAAAGGCAGCGTATCAGACCTGCAACCTGTATTCCCAGCAGCTGCAACTACGGTAATCCCCGCTTGCACGGCATTTTTTACAGCTACGGACTCAGGGTCGGAACCGTTTCCCTCCCCCTGGACAGTACCTATTGAAATATTAATTACATCGCACTTGTCTTTTACTGCCTGGTCAATTCCCTGCACAATGAGAGAGGTAGAAGTAGAGTCACCCGTTCCGGAAAATACTTTATACGCACGAATTTTCGCATTGGGAGCAACACCGAACTTTGAACCTGCAATTATTCCGGAAACATGTGTGCCGTGGCCATCTTTATCCATAGGGTCGCTGTCATTGTCCGCAAAGTCGTATCCGCCAATTACCTTGTTATTCGGAAAACCTCCGCCTCCGAGCTCTGCGTCGTTGTAATCCACTCCGGTATCTACAACTCCTACGACAATTCCCTTACCTGTAATATAATTCCCGTTTTTATCTTTCAGTTTATGCACTTTATCCGCTTGAATTATTTTATCTGAATCTCCCCTCTGGAGAAATGCTTTTTTATCCGGATATATTCTTTTTACATCTCTTAGCCCTGCTATCGATTCTACCTTGTTCCCGTTAATTGTGCAGGAAAAGCCGTTAAAAACATATGTATAAGAAGAATGCACTACCCCTCCGATTTTACCAACTTCTTCCGCAATTTTTTCTTGCTTTGCGACAAGATTCCTTTCGTAATAAACCTCCGGGCTTCTTCTAAAAACAGAGAGTAGCTTATATCTAAATGTCTTACGATAAATCGTAACAGGAGCATCTCTGAGTTCCACAATTACGGCAACCGGACCTTCAGAGCTTAAATCAATATCAGGGGAAATCTTATTTATGTTTCCCTTAGCGCTGCCTGAAGTCATCATAGCAACAAGGGCTATTACAGCAAAAACGCTCAAAAACTTTCTCATAAATACCCCCCTCTCATTATAGAATTATATGCTTTATTGACAAAAATTAAAAATATAGCTATAGTTTGTTAATGAAAACAAGATTGATAGTTTTTGATTTTGATGGCACACTTGTAGATACAAGCAAAGACCTTACGGCAGCAATGAATTACGCCTTAAAAGAAAAAGGGCTTGCTTCGGTTTCCAGAAAAAAAGTATGGAGCTATACAGGAGACGGCACTCCGTTACTTATAGAAAGAATACTGAAAGACAAAGAACATCCGGAGCTTTACGATTACATTTTCAAGCTGTTCATAAATTACTATGAGGCACACTATGCCGCTTTTGCATCCCCTGTAAACGGGGTTAAAGAAACTCTCCGGCATCTTTATGAATCCGGCAAGAAAATGGCAGTACTTTCAAACAAATACGAACGTTTTGTTGCGAAACTCCTTGATAAGTTTGACCTAAGTACATATTTCTTTGCAGTTTACGGGAAAGATAGCTTCAAGAAAAGCAAACCCGACCCATACCCACTCTTCAAAATTATGGAAACCGAGAAAGCAGATAAGGAAGAAACAGCATTTGTAGGTGATAGTAAAAACGACATTCTTATTGCAAAAAATGCCGGGGTAAAATGCTTTATCATACCCGCAGGAGTAACTCCACAAAGCATACTCGAGGAACTAAAACCGTTTAAAATTTTAAACAGCATAAACGAGCTTGAAAAGTATATAAAATAGTGTAAAATAAAGAAAGGAGGCATTTAATATGGCATATTTATTAGTTGTAGTGTTGAACAAAACCGAGAAACTTGAGAGTATATTAGAACGCTTTGTAGATGTAGACGTAAGAGGCGCTACGGTAATTGATTCAATCGGAATGGGAAGAACGCTTGAAGCCGAAATCCCCATTTTCGGTACACTTCAAGAGATACTAAGTGCCGGAAAAGGAAGAAGGCCTGAAAATAAAACAATATTTACTGTTATAAAGGAAGAACGCACATTAAGAGATGCTCAACGGGCTATAAAGGAAGAGCTTGCAGGATTTAAAGAGCCTGGGACAGGTATTATGTTTGTCTTGCCAATTATGGACTTTATCGGCCTGTCTCCATCGCTGAAAGAGGAAGAAGAAGCGGTAAAAAAGCATCGAAAAATAGAGAAAATAATCTGACTATTGCTAAAAATTTGTTAGATTTGCAAAATGGGGCCTCAAAGCCCCATTTTTAATTTGTTAAAACCTGAGAAGTTTTATAAAATTCTGTTATTTTTAATCCTTATTGCATTTTAAGGTTGTTTTAATAACTTATTTTCGCTTGTTTTTGAAATAAATCTGTGTCACATAGCCATATCAACAAATAGAGTTATTGCATATCTTCCCGATATTATATAAAAATAAGTTAAGAAACGTAGGAAAATATGGAAAGGATTTTTGAAAGAACTCTGTTGGGCTGTAATACGCAGAGTTAAGCAAACGAAAAAGAAAAATACTAACAGGCAAAAGATACTTTTCTTCTTCCAAAAGAATTATGAAAGTAAAATAGAAAAACTAACGGAAAAACGTAAAAATCTGATATAATAAATATAAGAATGACGCCGTTGAAATAGGGTAAAAGGTATATCAGTATAAAGAACTATGCTTTTGGCGGTTGCCATTTCAAAATTTAGAATATTGGTATACAATTCTAAGAAATAAATATAGAAAGGTTGGTAATAAATGGACATATTTGAAAAAATTAAAAAGTCTTTCCAAAGTGGGGAGATGCAGGAAGCAGAGTATGCAATAAAGCATAACTTTTACCCCTTTTTTCTTCCGCTTGAAGAAACAGAGGGAACAGAAGTAAAAATAAACGGCAGAAAGCTCATAATGCTTGGTTCAAACAATTATCTCGGCTTAAGCACACACCCAAAAGTAAAAGAAAGCGCAATAGAAGCGGTTAAAAAATACGGAACAAGCACCACAGGATCTCGCTTTATGAACGGCACATTAAAAATACACAGAATACTTGAAGAAAAGCTTGCAGAATTCCTAAACAAAGATGCCACAATCGTGTTCTCCACCGGATATCAGGCAAACGTAGGCACAATTTCAGCTCTTGTAGGAAGGAACGACTTCGTAATAACGGATAAAGAAGACCACGCATCCATTATAGACGGCGCACGGATGTCTTTCGGGAAAATGCTCCGCTTTAACCATAACGATATGCCGCACTTAGAAAAAGTCCTTTCCAATGCACCAAAAGATACGGGCAAGCTCATAGTTATAGACGGGATTTACTCAATGGCAGGAGACATAGCTCCGCTTCCGGATATTCTTAAACTTGCCAAAAAATACGAAACTCGGGTAATGGTGGATGATGCACACTCCGTAGGCGTTTTGGGGGATCACGGGAGAGGTACTGCTAACCACTTCGGAGTAGAAAAAGAAACTGATTTAATTATGGGGACGTTCAGTAAATCCTTCGGGAGCCTGGGCGGGTTTGTGGCAGGAGATAAAAATACGATTTTCTATATAAAGCACAACGCACGCTCCTTTATTTTTAGTGCTAGTATGTCACCTGCAAATACAGGCGCAGCGCTTGCGGCACTTGAAATTATGAAAAATGAACCTGAAAGAATAGAACACCTGTGGAAAATAGCAGGCAGAATGAGGAAAGGCCTTAAAAAGCTCGGTTTCGACACAGGTACAAGCAATACGCCTGTAATCCCGATTTACATAAGGGACAGAATGAAGACTGTTTTTATGTGGAAAGCACTTTTTGACCTCGGAGTATACTGTAATCCAGTACTTCCCCCGGGAGTGCCGCCAAACGAATCTCTTTTACGCACAAGCTATATAGCAACACACACTGAAGAACAAATCGATAGAGCGCTTGAAATCTTTGAAAAAGCAGGGAAGAAGATAGGAATAATATAAAAATACGGTAACCTCTGTCTTTTAGGTAAATTATTTTTAATAACCTGCTGTTTCCTAATTTTATAAATTTTGTTTACCCACTTGCTATTATGCCGTTTTCAGGGCAGTTGCCTGTTCACCGCCTTTAACTCCACTTTGACAGTTCGTCCCATACTTCAAAACGTAGTTTGTAGGTAAATAGCGGGTTTGTTTGATGTGAAAGTGCTTGATTTTTCTTATTCATAGATACACGTATTTAGGATACATACT
>JALTHX010000109.1:0-3441 GCA_027076005.1 Caldisericaceae bacterium | reverse complement strand
AGAACAGAGCTAAAAGAAGATACAAAGTGCCTTATGAAGAAACTACACATTCAAATGCCAAAGAGAATGATGTTTATCAAATAATCCAATAAATATTCAAAGTCTTTTAATCTTTGCACAAGAAAAAGTGTAGTGGCTACGTTTCTCTAACTATTCCTATAAAATACTGATTAATACTAAGTTTCTCATTTTGGAAGGGACAAAGTTGAGTTTAAACATATTTGCCTTCTCGTATTTTGATAAAATCTATTTCTATTTCAGGATGGGAACTATTTTGTTTTGTTGTATAATAATAGGGAGGTTAATATGAAGTTATCTAAATTTAAGAAAAATCTTGATGTTTTTTTAGCAGTAGCATTTGCCTTGATTGGGTTAGGCTTGACTATCTGGGTCAGTAAAACATGCTCCGGTGCGGGGTGCCTTTTTGGCATTGCTCTGGTACTTGTTGCTCTGTTTGATTCAGTAATTTTTACAATTATCGCTTTTACGAAAGGGTTTAAAAGTAAAAATATTTTAAAAGTTACAGACGCTGTTATTTCCGCGGTTATTGTAATTGTTACTACTGTTTTTATTTTTGCTAATATGCACTTTTAAATGGAAATAAAAATTAACCGGATAGTAAGAAGTAGGAGAAAAACAATAGAGTTAAAGATATTGGAAGATACTTCTCTTGTTGTAAAGGCTCCGCTTTTTGTAACAGATAGGGAAATTAACAAAGTTGTGCAAAGGCATCGCAAGTGGATTGAGAAGAATATGAAAACCCTGGATACGAGAAATAGGGAGTTAAATAAAAATAAGTTTGCCCTGGGTGAGAAGTTCTTGTATCTTGGAAATGTATACTCTCTTTTTATCGTTGAAAATCAAAATGTCCCTTTAAAGTTTGACAATGGTTTTTTCCTTTCATCGAATATGTTGAACGAAGCTCAAAAGATCTTTGTGAATTGGTACAAAGCAGCTGCTTATGATTTTATTCTGGAACGCGTGGAATATATTTCTAAACTATCCGGTTTAAAATATAAAAAAGTTGGTATAACGGGTGCTAAAAAACGTTGGGGTTCTTGTTCGGCAAAAGGAAATTTAAATTTTTCTTACAGGATTATTATGGCACCTGTGAATGTTATTGATTACGTTATTCTGCATGAACTTTCCCATACGGTAGAGATGAATCACTCAAAAAGGTTTTGGAAGATTGTAGAGGAGTTTATGCCTGACTATAAATTGAGAAGGAGCTGGCTAAAGAAAAAGGGATATACTTTAACTGTTTAAATATTTGTTCGAGAAATTTTAGTTTGGCTTAAAGAAGATATAATTGTTGTTTAATGCGAAAAAAAGAGTTCTTACATCACTTTTGCAAACAGACAAAAATAGCCTAAAGGCCTTTATTTATGCAGATTTGTTAAAATTGCCCCTTAAAGCGCCCTAAGGGCCTTGAAATAGGTTTTTGGGTATAAATATGCCCAATAGATGCTTAAAATGCAAATAAATGGCATATCTTAAAACGTGTTGAACAAAGGGTTTGTTCTGATTTTGCCGTTTTGTAAATATTATGTATAAACTTATAATTTTAAAACTCCTCTTTTTATGCACCCCTAATTTTGCAACTTTTCCAGCTAATTAAGGGTTCAAAACATCTTATGAAAGGTAAAGCGGAGGCTCTATTAAATGCTGCATAGGATTTATGCTTTTAGAAGCTATCTTGATAGTGTTTGCGGTAAAAAATAGGATTCTAAAGAGTTTTCCTGTAAGCCCCCGGAAGGCCAAACATAGGAAGATACATTGCAAGGGCTATAAATCCTACAATAACTCCAAGGATTATAATCATCGTAGGTTCTATTTTTGCGGCCATATTTTTAATTTGTATATCAAGGTTTCTATCCCAAAGGTTGCCTAATTTATCAAGCAGATCGTCCAGCCGGCCGCTTTTCTCCCCAACTGAAGCCATTTGAGCCATTATTCTTGGAAAACTTTTTCTTAAATAAAGTGCTTCTGAAAGGCTTCTTCCCGATTGAATTTCATTTTGAACAATTTTTAATTCACTTATATAGAAACTGTTTGCAGTGACATTAGCAGCAGTTTCTATTGCGGAAACAATATCTATTCCGCTTTGCAAAACAAGGGATAGAGAATGGACGAACCGCGAGAGAGCACTAAATTTTCTAATTTTTCCGAACAAGGGGGCATTTAAAGAAAATTTATCCAGATAATATTTACCCTTTTTTGTACTATAAATAATTCTATATAAAGCATATATAAATACGGTAAACCCGATTATCCACAAGTACTCGTGCGTAAGGAATTTACTGATACTCATTATAATAACTGTAGGCTGCGGAAGTTTCTCGTTTGCCTGATTGTAAATTGTTACAAACTTTGGCAAAATGTAAGTTAAAAGAAAAATAACAACTGCAGTGATAACTCCTATGACGAATTTGGGATATGCAAATGCAGCCCCTATTTTCTTGCGAATTTCGTCGTCACGTTCAATATATGTAGAAATACCTTTAAGCACTTTGTCCAATGTGCCGGACTGTTCTCCGACTTCGAGCAAGCTTATATAGATCGGGGGAAATACTTTTCTGTGTTTTTCAAAAGCAGTTTTTATGGAAGCGCCGCTTTCAATATCATCTTTTATATTTAATATGACTTTTTTGAAATACCTATTGTCTGTTTGTTCCGCAAGCCCGCTAAGAGCCTCTAAAATGGAAAGCCCCGAGGAAATTAGGGTAGAGAATTGTTCAGTAAATACAATAAGCTCCTCACTTTTTACTGTAGATAAAGATATATTTATGTTTTTTGGAATTGAAATTTTTTTTCTTGCAGGTTTTAAAGAAATAGGATAAATACCGCCACTTTCCAAAATGCTATGTGCCTCTCTCAGTGTAGCTGCTTGTACTACACCTTTTTTGTTTTTTCCGTTTACATCTTTTGCGATATATACAAAATCTGCCATTAGATTTTTGCCACGACCCTTTCTACTTCTTCAAGTGTTGTAACGCCATTTGCAACCTTTATCATTCCTGCCTTTCTCATTGTAATCATTCCGTTTTTAATCGCATACTCCTTTATTTCATCGTAAGATGCTGATTGTTGGATGAAATTTCTTATAAACCTATTTACTTCCAATATTTCAAAGATTCCTGCCCTTCCTTTGTATCCTGTAAAGTTGCATAAGGCACATCCTTTTCCCCTCTTTAACTTGATTGAATCGCTTACTTCAATTTCTTCCCTTATCGTTTCTATCTGTTTTTCAGTAGGGGTATATTCATATTTGCAGTTTTGGCAGTTAATCCTTACCAGCCTCTGTGCAATAACGCCTATTAGAGAGGATGCAACGAGATACGGTTCAAGCCCTAAGTTAAGGAGCCTGATTGGAGTAGACGCTGCATCATTTGTGTGGATTGATGCAAGTACAAGGTGCCCAGTTAAAGATGCTTCCACTGC
>JALTHX010000108.1:0-3443 GCA_027076005.1 Caldisericaceae bacterium | reverse complement strand
GATAATATTTCGTTTATTTTATCCAGCGTATACCCTTTTGCTATACCTCCAAGGTCAATGCCCTCTCCTTTTAGTGGAAGGAATACAGTGCTGTTTTGCTTATCGATTTTTATGTTTTTGTATGAAACAAGTTTCTGAGTTTGGGCAATTTTTTCTTTTGGAGGAATACGAAAATTTCCGCTTTTAAATCCCCATAGTTTTGAAAGTGGATACACGGTTGGGTCAAAGGCGCCATCTGTTTCTTTAGCAATATCAAATGCCTTATTTATCATATCCATTGTAATTGGGTCTACTTTTACAGGTCTTACCCCTGCATTTTCGTTTATTTTATACACATCTGATTCTTTTGAAAAATCATCCACCAGCTTATCTATCTTTTGTATCTCGTTTATTACATTTTGCATTGCTTTTTCTTTATCCTGCCCGTAGATAGAAATGTTTACTATTGTATTCATACTGTAAATTTCCGATGTAGCAGCTTTTTCCGTACTTGGTCTAAATTGCGTAAAAGCAACAACTATGACAATCGCTATAAAAATATAGGATAAAATCGTAACAACGTTCTTTTTATTCAATGATGTTTAAGTCCTCCCCGCAAAAATCACATTTTCCATTGTGTGTATGTTTTTCACCGATTTTAAAACCATTTCTCACTATTACGGGCCTTTTACATTTTGGGCAGTATGTATTTTCATATGGGTGTCCCAATATGTTTCCCGCATACACGAACTCCAGCCCCTCGCTTATCCCGATGTCGTGAATTCTTTCCAATGTTTCTATTGGTGTTGGAGGTAAACTGGAAAATTCAAGGTAAGGAAAAAATCTTGTTACGTGCCAGGGCGTTCTCTTGCCTAAATTATTTTTTATCCACCTTGCGAGGTTTTTCATCTCTTCATTACTATCATTTACTTTGGGGACAATATTAGTTACAATTTCTATGTGTATGTTCCATTTGTTTTTGGCGTATGTAATTGTATCAAGTACTTTATGCCAATCAAATATAGGGGTGATTTTTCTGTAACTTTCGTCTGAAAATGCCTTGATGTCAACACTGAAGGCGTCTAAGTATGGTCCAATTAGGTCGAGAGCGGCTTCTGTCATTGAGCCATTTGTTACGTAAACCGTGTATAGGCCTGCTTTCTTTGCAGCAATCGCACTTTTCAATGTGTATTCGAACCATATTGTAGGTTCGTTGTATGTCCAGGCAATTCCAGAAGCTCCATACTTTTTTGCAAGGAGTACTGCATCTTCCGGAGAAATTTTTTTGCTGATTGAAGCAATAGTTTCCTCTGTGGAGAATGTTCGTGAAAGTTCGTAATTTTGGCAGCCTTTGCATCTGAAGTTACAACTCCATGTTCCAAGCGATAAGACGTTTGTTCCTGGATAGAAGTGGTAAAGTGGTTTTTTCTCGATGGGGTCCAATGACAGAGAAGAAGTGTAAGAATTAAGAATTGTTTTTAGTTCGCCATCTTTATTAACCCTTACCTTACATATTCCACTTTTTCCCTCAGGAATAATGCAGTGAAAGTGGCAGAGATTACACCGTACTTTTTTATCCGGAAGTTTTTCCCACAGCAAGGCGTCTTCCATTTTATAGTTTCTCTCTTATATATTTATCAATTGAGGCTGCAGCTTTTCTGCCTGCTCCCATCGCCGTAATTACCGTTGCTGCGCCAGTTACAATATCTCCTCCTGCGAATACCCCACTAACGGATGTTTGCAGGTTTTCGTCTACCCATATAATTCCATGTTTTCCTGTTTTCAATCCTTCGGTTGTTTTTGGTACTATTGGGTTTGGCGTTGTTCCTATTGCTACTATTGCCTGGTCAATGTCCATTTTAAACTCTGAACCTTCTATTGGTATTGGTCTTCTCCTACCGGATGCATCTTCTTCTCCAAGCTTCATTTTTATGCATTCCACCTGTTTTACGAATCCTTTTTCATCTCCTATGTAACGCACTGGGTTCGTTAATAGATTGAACTCAATTCCTTCTTCTCCTGCATGTACTATCTCTTCTTCTCTTGCGGGCATTTCTTTTCTTGAACGTCTGTATATAAGATATACATGTTCCGCACCAAGTCTTAGTGCAGTTCGTGCTGAATCCATTGCAACGTTTCCTCCACCAATTACTGCGACACGTTTTCCTACTTTTATGGGCGTATCATATTCCGGGAACTTATATGCTTTCATAAGATTTACCCTTGTTAGAAATTCGTTCGCAGAGTAAATCCCATTCAGATTCTCCCCAGGTATGTGCATAAAGTGAGGAAGCCCTGCCCCAACACCAATAAAAACTGCTTCATATCCTTTATCCATAAGTTCTTTGATTGTAAGAGTTCTTCCTATTAATGCGTTTGTTTGAAAATTCACGCCGATTTTTTTAAACAGTTTCTCTTCTTCCTCTATGATCCATTTGGGAAGTCTGAATTCAGGTATACCGTAGGTAAGCACCCCGCCTGTTTTATGAAATCCCTCGAAGATTGTCACATCATATCCCATTCGCGCTAAATCTGCTGCACAGGAAAGCCCGGCAGGCCCAGAACCTACAACTGCAACATTTTTGTTTTTGAGCGGCTCTTTCCGAGGGAGAGTAAACTTACCTTTTTTTCTGTTTTCAAGTTCCCAGTCGCCAACGTATCTTTCTAACCTACCTATTGAAATGGGGTCACCTACTTTCCCCATAATGCATACAGCCTGGCACTGGTCTTCTTGGGGGCATACCCTTCCCGTGACTGCCGGCAGTAAATTTGATTCGTGAATAATATCTATTGCTTCTTGGAGGTTCCCTTGTTTAATCTCCTTGATAAATGCAGGAATGTTTATATGTACAGGGCATCCGTCTATGCAGGGATGCGTAGGACATTGCAAACATCTTGACGCCTCTAATATTGCCTGTTCTTTCGTATATCCAAGTGGTACTTCAAGAAAATTGCGCCTCCTCGTTTCCGGAAGCTGCTCATTCATCGGAACACTTTTCTTTTTAATTTCCATAGTATTTCACCTCTTCTTTCCACTTTTCAAAAGAAATCTTTTCTTCTTCTTTGTATGTGTTTAATCTCTGCATAAGCTCTTCAAAGTTTACAAGGTGTGCGTCGAAATCCGGCCCGTCGGCGCAGGTAAATTTTGTCTCTCCACCAACTGTTACTCTGCAAGCGCCACACATTCCCATACCGCATACCATCAGTGAATTTAAACTTACAGTCGTGGGTATTTTGTACTCTCTTGTAAGGTCTGCAACTGCTTTCATCATAATGGCAGGGCCAATGGCAAATATATGGTCTATTTTTGTCCCCTTGTCTATTAACTTTTTAAGGGCGTTCGTTACGAACCCTTTTTCTCCGTAGCTTCCGTCGTTTGTTGCTATATATAGAGTATCTGAAACACTTTTCATTTTCTCTTCCCAGAATACGAAATCTTTGGATCTGTACCCTATTATCGAAAT
>JALTHX010000107.1:0-10226 GCA_027076005.1 Caldisericaceae bacterium | reverse complement strand
CGTGTCGGATCTACTTATGAGGCACGGGTAGCTGCACGTTTCAGGTTGATATATCGTGATACGGGTGAAATGAAAGAACAAGAAGTGTATCTTGCTGACGTTCCTTTGATGACCCCTGAAGGCTGTTTTATTATAAATGGTAGGAAAAGAGTTGTTGTAGAACAGCTAATTCGTTCTCCCGGTGTCTTTTTCCAAATAGAAAAAGACAAATCGACAGGAATATTAAACTATGTTGTTACTGTAATTCCTGACCGTGGCAATTGGATGGATATGGAGGTAGGTAAGGATAATGTAATTTATATGAAACTGAAGAAAAAATTAAAAAAACTTCCTCTTACCCTTGTCCTGAAAGTCGTGGGTTTTGCAGATAATGAAGAAATTAAGCATACGTTCCAGCGAGAGATGACTCTTAATATACTTACTGCCTCTCCTTTTTCTTATAGTGTTGCAATTGGAAAAACGCTTGCTGAGGATATTTTGGATAACGATGGAAATATTATTGCAAAGAAAGGTGATATATTCACTGAGGATATAACCGAAAAACTTTTGAAAAACGGTATTGAAAAGATTACCGTGAAAGTGAAAGGCCTTGATTATTGGATAGAGCAAACCTTAAAACGTGATAGGACTGAAAAACCCGAAGAAGCAAAAATTGAGATATATAAGGTCCTTCATCCGAAGGAAAGGCCTACGTTGGAAGCTGCAGAACAGCTTGTTCATACTCTGTTAAAGGACCCGAGAAGAAATGAATATTTCCCCGTAGCCCGTTATAAGATAAATAAAAAATTCGGAAGAAAAGGCACAAGTAGGACTCTTGAAAAAAAAGACTTTGTAGATATTGTTAACTACCTGATTGATGTAAGGGAAGGAATAAAGCAGGTAGATGACATAGATAATCTCTCAAATAGAAGGGTAAGAACAGTAGGTGAGCTTATCGCCGAAGAATTTGAGCGTGGCGTTGTTAGAGTTCAAAGAAGTGCTCGTGACCGCATCACAATAACTCAAAAAGAAAACCTAAAACTTTCCGATATTATAAGTGCAAGAACCATATCCGGACAACTCAGGCAGTTTTCCGGAACTAACCAGCTTTCTCAGTTTATGGAGGAAACAAATCCCCTTGCGTCACTTGCACATAAACGTAGGTTAAGCTCATTAGGCCCCGGTGGATTACATAGAAAGCGCGCAGGTATTGAAGTCCGTGACATCCACTATTCTCATTACAGTAGAATCTGCCCCATTGAAACACCTGAAGGGCAGAATATAGGGTTGATTAACTCGCTTGCAACTTATGCTAAAGTAAATGAATATGGATTTATTACGGCTCCTTACAGGATAGTGAAGAAAGGTAAAGTTACCAATAAGATTGTAGAGCTTACCGCAGATGAAGAGGAAAAATATATTATTGCCCAGGCTAATACTGCCGTAGATAAAAATGGAAAAATAAAAGAGGAATATGTTATAGCTCGTGAAAGGAGTGAATCTGGGGAAATTCTCCCGAGGCTTGTTCAAAGGGAAAAAATTGAGCTTATGGATATTGTACCGCAGCAAGTCATAGGAGTTTCTGCCTCTCTTATTCCTTTTCTTGATCATGATGACGCAAATAGGGCACTTATGGGTTGTAATATGCAGAGGCAAGCTGTTCCGCTTTTGAACCCTGACCCACCGCGTGTTTCTACTGGGATTGAAAAACACATTCCGATAGACAACCTTGATGTACCAACTGTGCAGGAGGATGGCATTGTCTCTTATGTTTCCAGCAGTGAAATTCATATTGTGCCCGAAGACGCAGAGGTAGAATCTGTATCGGCATATAGGGAAGCTCATGACCTTAGAATAAATCTTCAGAACAGAATAAAACAAAAAGAAGTTCTCTTATTTGGTTTTGAGCCGCGGGCGAAAGGTTATGAAAAATATATCGGCGAAAAGCTTACTCCCTCGATGTTAGATAAACTTATTACTAAAGGGATAGAAAACATATCTATAATTCAGTCTGATAAGCTACAGAAATTTCCTATAATGAGTTGTTTTGCTTTAGATAAAAACGAAGTTTTAATCGGAAAGATTTCAGCGGATACTATTTTGAGCAAGAGGAACAAACCTATTATAGAAACCGGGCAAAAAATTTCTGATACAAAACTTAACAGGCTATTTAACAGTAAAGTAAGGGAGATAAAAGTTAAAGAAGGCGATAAAATTATCTCAAACCCTGTATTTTCCATAGCACTTACTGCTGTTGGAAAAAATATTATCGGTAAAGGATTATTTGCAACATATACAAATACGAAGAGTAGCATCGAGGTTAACAGCCGCATTACGGAAGAGCTTTTAAAGGGGCTTTATGGGAAGGGGATTACTGACCTTGTGATTTATTATCCAAGCGAGGTTGAAACGTTCTCATTAGGAAAAATCAATACGGATGTGGTTGATAGGGTTTCAGCAAAAGACTATGCTGTTAAAGTAGGCAAGAGAAAAAAGATATTGGTTAAGGCAGGCGATATCATTGATCAAGAAAAGTTGAGAAAGCTTGCAGAAACGGGTATCAGAAAGATTGATTTACGAAAGGAAAAAATATATTACCTAAAGAAATTTGTAAGAACGAATCAAGATACGTGTAGAAATGAGAGGCCTATTGTTCATAAGGGACAGAAAGTAAAAGCTGGCCAGCCGATAGCAGATGGATATTCCACTAAGAATGCGGAGCTTGCCCTTGGAATAAATGTCCTTGTTGCATACGTTCCCTGGTATGGGTACAATTACCAGGATGCTGTGATCGTGAGCAGGCGACTTGTGAGTGATGATAGGCTCACTTCTATCCATGTAAAAGAGTATAATATAGAAGTTCATGATACTGAGCATGGTCCTGAAGAACTTACTCCTGATCCACCGGATGTATCCAGGGAGGCAAAGAGATTCCTTGACGAGAATGGTATAGTAAAAATTGGCTCTCAAGTAAAAGCCGGAGATATTCTTGCCGGAAAAACCACCCCGTTTCCAGAAGAGGAGGAAACAAGCGAAGCAAGGTTGTTTAGAAATCTGTTTAACGACCGGGCAGGAAATATTAAAAATAGTTCTTTCAAAGTACCGCCCGGTGAAGGCGGCGTAGTTATAGGAGTTAATGTATTCTCTCAAGAAGATGGTTATGAGCTGACGAAGAACGTCCGAAAACTGATAAAGGTGTTTATTGCGAAAAAAAGGAAAGTTATTGTCGGTGACAAGGTATCCGGTAGGCATGGAAACAAAGGTGTTATCAGTAAGATTCTTCCTGAAGAAGATCTGCCTTATCTTGGTGATGGGACTATGGTAGATGTAATATTTAGCCCGTTAAGTGTTCCTTCCAGGATGAATATAGGACAGATTCTTGAAACAAACTTGGGCCTTGCTGCACGTAAACTTAACGTAAGAGTTGTTACTCCTGTGTTTAACGGTGCAACTGAAAAGGATGTAAAAGACTTCTTGAAAAAAGCACAACTTCCTGAGTCCGGACAGTTTACTATGTATGATGGTAGAAATGGAAAGCCGTTTGATTATCCCGTAACTTTAGGAGAATCTTATCTTCTGAAGCTAAACCATCTTGCGGAAGATAAGTTGCATGCACGTTCAGTGGGTAAATATACATTAATTACTCAACAACCAGTCGGAGGAAAAGCGCAGTTCGGTGGACAGAGACTGGGAGAAATGGAAGTATGGGCACTTGAGGCATACGGTGCAGCCAATCTTCTTCAGGAAATGCTAACCATAAAATCCGATGACCTTGAGGGAAGAAAACGTGCTTATGAGCAAATCTCCAAAGGAAATACAATACTTGAAATGGGCATACCCGAATCATTTAACGTACTGCAAAGAGAGCTCAGAGGCCTTATGTTAGATTTGAGAGCTCTTCCGGAACTGAAAAAGAAAGAACCAAAAGAAGAGAAATTTAATATTATAAAGAAAAAACCAGAAATATTTATCAAGGAGGAAGTAGACGATGGTAAACGAAACAAAGAAAATTAGGAACGTAACAGTTGTTGCTCATGGTAACGCAGGCAAAACATCCCTTGCTGAAGCGATACTGTTTAAGAAAAAGCTTGTTTCGAGAGCTGGACGTGTAGAAGATGGCAATACTGTTTCAGATTATCAGCCTGAAGAGAAGGAGAGGAAAATCAGTATTAGTTTGTCCTTAGTTCCCTTTGAGCATAAAGGTGTTAAGGTTAACTTTATTGACACTCCTGGATATGCAGATTTTTTTGGCGAGGTTCTTAGCGGAATACGTGCGGGAGAGAACGGCTTAATTGTTATTAATGCAGCAAGCGGTATAGAAATACAGACAAAAAAGCAGTGGGAATTTCTTGCAAAAGAAAATAAACCAAGAGCCTTTTTTGTAAATAAGCTGGATATTGAAGGTACGGATTTCTTTAAGATTGTAACGCAGATTAAAGAGACTTTTAGTGCAAAAGCATTTCCTGTCGTAGTACCACAAGTTGAAGGCAAGAAATTAAAAGGCGTTATAAGCATTCTCTCTGGTTCAGCAGAGGGCTTCGAAAATGAGAGGAAGGAACTTGTTGAAATTGCTGCGGAAGGCGATGATGAATTACTCGAAAAGTATCTCGGAGGTGAAGAACTTACGCAGGAAGAATTTTCCAAAGGATTAAAAGGTGCTTACGCAAAGGGCGAATTTTTCCCTATACTTGCTGGTTCAGCAACCGAATCAATAGGCATTGAAGAGCTCCTTGATTTTATTGTAGAATATATGGTTTCTCCGGATATGCTGTCCAGTGTTAAAGGAACTAACCCAAAAACAAATGAAGAGGAAGAAAGAAAAATCTCTATCGATGAAAATTTCTCCGGATTTGTTTTTAAAACACTTAGCGACCCTTATGTTGGTAAACTTTCCTTTACAAAGGTCTATTCCGGAGTTTTAAAATCTAATGCCCCTGTTTATAATAGTTCCAAGGATGTAACAGAGAAGGTTTCTCAGCTTTTATTTATGCGCGGCGGGAACCAAGAGACAACTGATAAAATCATCGCAGGTGATATCGGTGTAATCACAAAACTTACGTCTACTCAGACCAATGATACTCTTTCTGATAAAGGTATGCCTATTGTATATCCCCCAATTAAATTTCCAGAACCTATGCTATCAAAAGCAATGTGGCCCAAAACAAAGGCTGACGAAGATAGGATGAGCATAGGTCTTTCCAAAATTACGGATGAAGACCCTACCGTAAAAGTTTCTAAGAATGCGGAAACTAAAGACCAGATTATTTCCGGTATAGGCGAAACGCATCTTTCGGTAATTGTTGAGAAACTCAAGAAAAGATACAATGTAAATATTGAACTTACTACCCCTAAATTACCATACAGGGAAACAATTACAAAGAAAACAAAGGTTGAAGGAAAATATAAGAAACAAACGGGAGGACATGGCCAATACGGGCATTGCTGGTTGGAAGTGGAGCCGCTTGAGCGCGGAAAAGAATTCGAGTTCGAAAGCAAGATTTTTGGCGGTGCAATTCCTAAACAATATATACCTGCCGTTGAAAAGGGTGTTCGCGAAGCGATAGAACACGGTATTTTAGCTGGATATCCTGTCGTAGATATCAAGGTTACAGTTGTGGATGGCTCTTACCACCCTGTGGACTCCTCAGAACTCGCATTTAAAGTAGCGGGCTCTATGGCACTGAAGAAAGCCCTTGAACAATGTAACCCTATAATTCTTGAGCCGATTGAAAAATTAGAGATTATAGTAGATGAACAATATATGGGAGATGTAATCGGGGATTTAAACAGTAAACGTGGAAAAGTGTTAGGGATGAAGGCAGAAAATAGGAAACAGATTATAGAAGCGCTTGTCCCGCTTTCCGAAGTTCTTATGTATGCTAATGATTTAAACTCTATAACTCAGGGCACGGGCGAGTTCAAAATGGAGTATTCGCATTATGAACCTGCTCCTCCAAAAATTACGGAGAAAGTAGTTGCTGAGTCAAAGAGAGAGGATAATGAGTAGAACTGGAGGTGAAGTCTTTGAATAAAAACGATATAGAAGCATTACAGATACTCCTTGCTTCCAGTGAGGATATCAAAAAATGGTCTCACGGTGAAGTAAAGAAGGCTGAAACATATAGCTATAGAACATATACTCCTGAGCCTGATGGGCTTTTCTGTGAGAAGATATTTGGGCCTGTCCACAGTTATCAATGTCATTGTGGAAAAATGAAAGGTATTCAGTATGCAGGGCTTACCTGTCCCAGATGCGGTGTAGAAATTTTACCGTCCAATGTGCGAAGGGAGAGGTTCGGCCATATAGAGTTATCATCTCCAGTTGTGCACATATGGTATTTTAAAAATAATATAAATTATGTTGGTTTGTTGCTCGGAATGTTGGCAAAGGACGTTGAAAAAGTTATATATTTTGTTTCTTATGTGGTAATTGACCCGAAGAAAACAAAACTGAGGAAAAAACAGCTCCTGACTGATGAAGAATATAGATTATATAAATTGGAAGGGTATGATTTTGTTGCTAAGAAAGGCGGAGAAGCAATTCTCGATCTTCTGAGGCAAATTGACCTGAGAAAGGCCAGGGATGAAGCTCTTGAAAAGCTCAAGAAGGGCTCTAAGCAAGAAAAAATTATTGCGGTGAGACTTCTTGGTGTGGTTGAAGGACTTTTAAAAAATAATAGGAAGGCCGAAGACATAGTGCTTATAAGAGTGCCGGTTATTCCTCCTGATTTAAGGCCTCTTGTAACCCTTGAGGGTGGAAAATATGCCTCTGATGATTTAAATGAGCTTTACAGAAGAGTTATTAATAGGAATAACCGCCTCAAAAAACTTACGGATGCGAATGCCCCTGATATTATGCTGCAGAATGAAAAAAGAATGCTTCAAGAAGCAGTAGATGCTCTTTTTGATAACGGGAGGCGTGCTTATCCGGTTCTTGGCCCGTCAAAAAGGCCGTTGCGGTCTCTTACAGATATTTTAAAAGGAAAAGAAGGGCGTTTTAGGGAAAACTTATTAGGAAAACGTGTAGACTATTCCGGCAGGGCTGTAATTACTATCGGTCCTGATTTAAAATTGGATCAATGCGGAGTTCCAAAGGAAATGGCGCTTGAACTTTTTAAACCGTTTGTTGTGTATGAGCTTTCGAAATTGGGCTACAATAAAAAGAGAGCTAAAGAACTTATAGAAAGCCCCACTCCTGAGGTATGGAAAGTACTGGAGCAGGTTTCTAAAAACTATGTTATGCTTTTAAACCGTGCGCCCACCCTCCATAGGCTTAGTATACAGGCATTTAAACCGGTTCTTATAGAGGGTAAAGTTATTCAAATTTCCGCACTCGTATGTACTCCTTTTAATGCCGATTTTGATGGTGACCAGATGGCAATTCATCTGCCGCTTTCGTTTGCTGCACAAACTGAAGCGAGGACACTTATGCTTTCTTCGCATAATATACTGTCACCTGCAAATAGCAATCCATTGGACGGGCCTGTGCAGGATATGGTTTTAGGTTCTTACTATATGACACTTGAAAGCAGGGATAAGAATCAATATCCTCATTTATTGGATTCTCCCTCAGAGGTAGAAAGCCTCTATGAAAAGGGTATTTTAAAGTTACATGATAAAATTCGTTATCTCACTGACGGGAAAAAGATTGAAACAACCGTTGGCAGAGTGCTCTTTAATGATAAAATCAGAGAAGAAATATTTGATAGCAGCGAGGAAGCCAAGCGTTTTAAGTTTATAAATCAGACTGTAGGCAAAAAAGAGCTGAATAAGATTATCTCCGATTTTTATTCTGAATTCGGACTTGTAAAAACAGATATTCTCCTTGACAATTTGAAGGATTTAGGTTTTAAAGAAGCTACTCATGCCGGGATAAGCATTGGCCTTAATGATGTAAAGATGCCTCCGGAAAGGGAAAAGATTATTAATAATGGTGAAAAGGAATCTACCAAGGTGAATGAAGTTTATGAACAAGGGCTTCTTACTGAGGAAGAGAGATATAGAAGGGTAATTTCAATATGGCAGGAAACAGCTAAAAAAATAGAAGAATCTGTATTTAACTATTTTGATGAGTATGATTCTGTATATATGATGGCAAATTCCGGGGCACGTGGTAACAAGGCACAGATTACCCAGATGTCGGGAATGAGAGGGCTTATGGCAGGTCCTACAGGCAAAATCATAGAATTTCCTATTAAGTCAAATTTGCGTGAAGGTTTAACTGTCCTTGAATACTTCCTTTCAACTCATGGTGCTAGGAAGGGACAGGCTGATACGGCACTTAAAACAGCTGATTCAGGCTATCTTACAAGAAGGCTTGTTGATGTTGCACATAGTTTGATTGTTAAAGAAGAAGATTGTGCGATTGAAAGAATAAAACCTATAAAAATTGGTGATGAAACAATTGAACCTCTGTCCGTTAGAGTAGTGGGAAGAGTTGCTGCAGAGGATGTGGAGGATTCTTCAGCCCATTCAATTATCATCCAGAAAGGCGATGTTATTTCGAAAGAGCAAGCAGAGCTGCTTGATAAACTAAATATTCCTTCAGTCCTTATAGAAAATAGTGTTAGCGGAATTGATGTTGAAGAGATAAAAGAAGGGAATACTATAATCCTTTCTCTTTCAGAACAAATATGGGGAAGGTATGCAGCGGAAGATGTTTATTCGCCTCTTATGAAGGAAAAGAAAAGGGTGACAAAAAAACTTATCGGTTCTGCTATTGCAGAGGAAATTGTGGATAAGGCGAGCGGGGAAATTTTAGCTGATGACGGCGACATACTGAATGAAGAGCTTTACTCCTTACTTAAAGCGCATAAAATAAAAAATGTTTTATTGTATGCCGGAGATAAGAAGCTTATAGTTAAGAGAAATGAATTGATAGACGAGGAAAAGGCTAAACTTATTGAATCTCTCGGAGTTAAGAAAGTGAAGGTACGTTCACCGATTACTTGTAATGCTGACCATGGTATATGTGCAAAATGCTATGGGTTAGATCTTTCTTCAAGAAAACATGTAAATATCGGTGAAGCGGTTGGTGTTGTAGCAGCAGAGTCTATTGGTGAGCCTGGAACACAGCTTACACTAAGAACGTTTCATACAGGTGGTGCGGCTGTTGCCGATATTACAACAGGACTTCCCAGAGTAGAGGAACTGTTTAGTGCACGCAGCCCTCGTGGAAAAGCACTAATCGCGCCTCTTACTGGAAAGATTGAGATAAACATTGAGAAGACAAAGAAGATTGTAGTTATTGTGAATAAAGATGGTAAGAAAGATAAAATAACAACAACAAGGGATAAAAAACTTAACGTAAAAAGTGGAGATGTTGTAAAAGTAGGTGATATCCTCAGTGAAGGTCCGCTTGACCCCTCTGAGCTTCTTCGTATAAAAGGCATAACTGTTGCAGCAAGGTACCTGATTCAGGAGATTGAAAAAGTATACAAATCCCAGGGTGTTGATATTAACATCAAGCACATTGAGCTTATTGTGAAGCAAATGCTCAGTAAAGTAAGAATCGTTAATGCAGGAGATACAAATTTTTATGAAGGTGAAATAGTTGGAAGAGATGAAGTACTTGTTGCAAATAAAGTAGCAAGAGCATCTGGAGGAAAGATTGCGAGCTTTGAGGTACTGGTCCAGAGTATCACAAAATCAGCGCTTTCATCTGATAGCTTCCTTTCTGCAGCTTCCTTCCAAGAAACACCCCGTGTGCTTGCAGAAGCAGCCATTAAAGGAAAGGTAGATCTGCTGCGAGGTATGAAAGAATCCATTATTGTGGGGAAAAAGATACCTGCGGGAACAAACTTAAAAGCTGAAAGTTAGTAAATTTTAGCGGCTGTTTTTTGTTTGACGGGAGCTTCTTAGGCTCCCGTTTTGTTTGTTAGGTATATAATTTATGTAGCTTCCTACTTACACAGTAGAGTACCCAAAATCCTCCACCTTATATAATTGCCCTGCTCCCCAAATATGAGACAGATATAATGAGAGGATTTGTAATCAGATGATTAAATTGTAATTTGTATTAAAACTAAATTAGGAAAGGAGAGTGATGAAAAGAATGAAAAGAAAGAAGTTTACAGTAGAGCAGATCATCCAAATCCTTACGGAAGGGGAGAAGGGAAGTAGCACAGTTGCATCTGTATGCAGAAAATATGGTATAGCAGAAGCAACATACTACAGATGGAAGAGGGAATACAAAGACCTATCCATACCAGAGGCAAAGAAACTGAAGATGCTCATAGAAGAGAACA
>JALTHX010000106.1:0-3458 GCA_027076005.1 Caldisericaceae bacterium | reverse complement strand
TTATCTCCTTTCCCTGGCAGTATGATTATTATACCAAGTAATATGAATAAGCCTCCGAATCCGTATATACGGACAAATTTATAAAAATTTTCTGAAATGTGAAAAACGGATGGAAGTAGAAAAATTGTCCCAATGCAGATAAGTACTATACCATATATAGTTTCTTTAATAATAAACTTAAGCAGTCCGCCGGAAATAAGCAGTGCAAGACCTACGGAAATAAATAGAGAGGCAAGAAGAGCTGGGAAAGAATACTGAATAATATTAAACGTAAAGAGCAATATGCTAATTCCTATAAAGAGCATAGATAAATATCCGGAAAAATCTTCTCTGTTTGAATATATTTTCTTGATTGTATAGTATGTGCCTTCAAATATAAGAAAAAAGCCTAAGAATGTCCATATTATAGGGATTACTGCAAAGTGTGCAAGAACATAGGTTACACCAAATGCAACAAGTAAACTTCCAAATGCAAATCGTGCGTCCAAATCACTCATACGATCACCTCCTAATCAATGCGAGCTTCACCTTTTTATTAAAATTGAAAGTAAGGCTGGCTAATCAATTTGCTCTCTATAAAATTCTGCTTCTTTCATCTTTTTCACTATTGTTTATAATAGCACAAAACTTGCAAAAGTTGCAAATAATAAAAAGCAGAGTTTTTAAACCCTGCTCTGTTTTACAAAATTTTTTCTTATTTACAGGTTAAAACTTTTTGTACCACTCTTCTCCTGCGTCTTTTAAGCCTATGCCTGCAAAGCTCTGGAATTGTTTGTTTTCAAGATACGGTACCGCTTTTTTGCTTGCCTCGTAAAGCCTGTAGTAGTTTGTAACTCCGGAAGTCGAAAGCCAAGCTGCCATATCTTCTTCGCTGGGGTAATACTTTGCAAATTCTTTCCATACTGCTCTTCCTGCAAGGAACCCGGAAGCCCCTTCTTTGGATGCAATTTCAACGTTATAAACGAATTCGGCAATATCAACTCCCGCGCTGAGGATTACCCATGGCACCCTGGATTTCTTTGTAATTTCGTAGCAAGCGTTTTCTGCGTCTTTTAACGAATAAACAGCTTCTCTTATTTTACCATCGAAATATCCATTGTGAAATTCTTTTACAAATTTTAAGTTAACAGGGAATTCAAGTTTTAGAATGTCTACACCGTATTCTTCCTTTGAAAATTCCTCTGCAATAGCAAGCACTATCTCAGGTTTTTTCTTTGCGTATTCCGGAGAATCAGTTGACGGTTCGTCGTCCTTAAATGCGTATCCTACGGGCTCAAGGACAAATGGCAGGTCGAACTTTTTGCACTGCTCCCCTACTTGCCTAACAATATTTTCCTGGTATTCCTTAATTTCTTTTGTCCCGTCGGGCCTGTAATACAGAAGCAATTTTACTGCATCTGCACCTGCTTTTTTAATTTTTTCAACGCTCCAGTCGTCAAGCAAAACAGTTTTCTTTTCTTTAATGTTATATCCTGCAGGCATTGTTCCGCTTTTTTCCCTTGCGATAAGAAGCGCGGAGTTTCTGTTAAGATACTTTAGTGATTCCGGGACTCCGAACTGAGGATCCATTAGTGTCGCACTGAAATACGGAGAGAGATATTGTGTTATAAGCCTCTTGGCTAATGCAAGTTCTTTATAGCCTATCTCACTTTTATCCTTTCCTGCTGTTTTCGCCAGCATTCTTTGAAGAGAGCCCCTCTGGTCAATCGCAAGCATCCTGAATTTCCCTTCTCTATCTGCAAGCCTTGCCAATCCTTTTAATTTTCCTGCTGTTAATTCAACTTTTTTCATATTAAGCCTCCTAAATAATCTCTATTTTAATATTATACACTAAACAAGTTTTAATGAAACAACTTTTGAAATTCCATCCTCTTCCATCGTAATGCCGTAAAGTATGTTTGCTTTCTGCATAGTTTCTTTATTGTGTGTGATCACTATAAATTGTGCGAAATTTGATTCTTCTCCGAGCAGTTCTCCAAACTTAACGACATTCTCTTCATCAAGTGCCGCATCTGCTTCATCCAGCACATAAAACGGGGCAGGCCGTACTTTGAAGATTGCAAAGAGAAACGCCAGTGCAGTCAGTGATTTTTCGCCGCCTGAAAGTAGAGGGAGTGATTGCCTTTTCTTTCCTGGAAGCCTCACATTCAGTTCAATGCCCTTTACCTCATTATTTTCATCTAACATTCTTTCAATATCAGCTTCTCCACCCTTAAACATTCTTCTAAAAAAAACGGAGAAATATTTTTCTACTCCTTCCAATGTTTTCTCGAATTCACTGTGCGCCCTATTTTCCATTTCTTTTATGAAAGATTCCAATTCTTTTTTTGAAGAAAGAACATCATTGTAAACATCTTCCTTTTTCTTAAATTCTTCTTTTATGCTCTCTTCCTCTTCCACGCTGGTGAAGTCTATTGCGCCAAGCGATTGAACTTTTGCCTTTATTGATGCGATTTCAATTTTTATTTTTCTCTCGTCAACGTTGTAGGTAATTTCCCGTTCGGTTATATTTTTTTCTTTTATTTTTTCTTTTATATTGTTGATTTGAGCTGTTTTTTCTGCAAGAGATATATGTTGTTTCTCTGTTTTCTTTAATATGTTTTCTTTTTGTTCTTCCATACGAGAAATTTCCAGATTGATTCTCTTTGTTTCGTGCTCGATATCATCCGTTTTTTCCTTAAGTTCTTTTTCCTTAGTTTCAATATCTGCCATATCAAGCTTTAATTTGTTGTGCAATTTCTTTATCTGAAATAGATTCTGCTTTGTATTTTTCAAACTTGTTTCAATACTGTTGTGTTCTTTTTCGAGTTCTTCAATGTTTCTATTTGTTCTCTCAAGACGAAGTTCGGATTGTTTCAGGTTGCTTGCAATGCGTTCGAATTGAAATTGGGAGTCTTTAAGAGCCATCATCTCATTATGTAAGCTGTTTTTGAGTTCGTCCAGCCTTTTTTTCTTTTCAATCGCCTGCTCTTTTTCGGACAGCATCTCAATTTGATTAATAGTTGTCTTTATTTCTTTTTCTATATTTTTTGCCGTGCTTTCTTTTTCCGCAATTTCTTTTTCGATAGCAGGAATTCTCTGTTTTTGTATAAGGGCTTTGTCTCTATCTTTAAGCTTCTCTTTTGTTTTTTCCAAATCGTTTTGTAACGCTTTTATTGTGTTTTTCAATTGGGATATTTCATTGGAAAGAGTATTTCTCTTTTGCTCTTTTAATTCTTTTTTCCTGACGAGATTTTCGAGTTCTTTACTTTTTTCCTTGACAAGCAAATTGCTGTTTATTTTTATTTCAAATGGGGAAAGCAGGACAAATCCGTCTTTCGTAATGATTTTTTTTATGAAAACAATCCCTACGTTCTTTTTGAAAAAATCAACCGCATCTTTTAGAGTTTCAGAAATGTATATCCCGTTTAAGTAGGGAGAATTTGTTGACTTTATAATCGGTTTTGTTTGCCCAGTCT
>JALTHX010000105.1:0-10361 GCA_027076005.1 Caldisericaceae bacterium | reverse complement strand
AAATCAGGGAATATATAGAAAGCAAATACAAAAAGGAAAATCTCACAGAATTTGCAGGAAATATAATTAACGAGATAAGAAATATAATTCAAGGAAGAACTAAAAAAATGATAAAGCCTATAAGGACACACCTAATTACTTTCCCTAGCGAAATAGAGTCAAGAGATAGCAATACACCAACCATTTTGGGATATTCAATAGAGCCATACCATTTACTTACTGAAAGTCTTTCAGGGGCAAGGCGCGGATTTTATTATGCACTTGCAGGCGCACCACGAAGAGGAAAAACAAACTTTATGCTAAAAATAGCCTCGCATATAGCAGACAATGAACGTGTACCCGTGTTATATTATTCCTGGGAACAAACGTCCCGAGTACTCTTTCTTCGTATCTTTTCACAGGAATCATTAATTCCACCATACCTTTTAGAAGCAGGAAACATTATTAATGACCCTAACCTCACGAAACGGTTTAATTCAGGGTACGCCAAAATAGAGAAATATATGAACTATCTGTATCTGATAGAAGGAGGAAGGGAAGATACGGTAAATAAAATTCGTAGCCATGCTTTTTCAGTAATGCAAGAAAACGGGACTGATAAAGTTGTAATAATTATAGATTACCTTCAAAAAATGCCAACAACAATCTTGTATCAGGACCTTGCACAGCAGGTAGACGAAGTTTCTGGAGGGATTGCTAATCTCTCGTTAGAACTGAACTGCCCTATCTTTGCCATATCATCATTTGACAAAGAAGGTGTGAGGTTGGACAACGAAAACAGTAAAACTCGGCCTACCATATTTAATTGTACTGGTGGAGGAGATATAGAGTACGATACGGATGTAGCAATGGTTATAATAAAAGACTTCAAGGATACAAATGCATTAGGGGAAAAGATCAGTAATGCTATAAAAGAGGGCAGGATTGACCCAAACCAAATTCCACATTTTGAAATACTTAACCTTTACATAGATAAAAATAGAGATGCCCCCTTCGGAGGAAATATAATTATACAGTATCTTTTCCTTATAGAGGATAATAATCTTATAGAATTAGGATACAAGGATCTGGAAGAAAAGCATACGTACGCAAAAGTATCCCAAATTTTTGAATGGATGATGGACAATGGATATCTGGTAAATATGAGAGGGAAAAAAGAAGTTTAAGAATTATTTATGAGGGAGGTACCAAATGGTAGCACGAGAATTCATAAAAAAACTTATCCGGAAAAATAGCAATAAGATTATACTTCTCGTGATGGACGGCGTAGGTGGATTACCAAATGAATTCGGAAAAACAGAAATTGAAACTGCTTACACGCCCAACCTGGATGAAGTAGTGAAAAACTCAATTACGGGTATTGCAGACCCCGTATCAATAGGCATAACTCCTGGTTCAGGTCCTGGACACTTAGGGATCTTTGGATATGACCCAACTGAATGGGAAATCGGAAGAGGTGTACTTGCCGCGCTGGGCATTAATTTTCCTATTCAAAAAAAAGATGTTGCAGCACGCGGGAACTTTGCAACCATAGATAAAACAGGAAAAATAAAAGACAGAAGGGCTGGAAGAATACCCACAAAACTTTGCAGAGAACTCACTGAAAAAATCCAGGAAAACATTAAAGAAATCAATGGCATTCAAATTTTCGTTAGGCCTGTAATGGATTACAGGTTTGTAGTCATTTTTAGGGGAGAAGGGTTATCTGATAAAATCAACAATACAGACCCGCAAGTTACAGAAGTAAAACCATTGTCAGCAACCGCATACAAAAAAGATACTGAAAAAATGGCTAACATAGTAAACAAATTCGTGGAAAGAGTAAGAAAAATAATCAAAAACGAATTTCCTGCAAATGGTATTTTGCTTAGAGGATTTGCAGAGTATCCTAACATTCCAAAAATGTCCGAAGTCTATGGCTTAACTTCTGCTGCAATTGCCACATATCCAATGTACAAGGGCCTCGCAAAGCTTGTGGGTATGGATATTTTAGATGTTCCAGGAACTGAAATCACCGACGAACTAAAAGTACTTAAGGAAAATTATGAAAAATATGATTTTTTCTACTTTCATATAAAAAAAACAGATTCGTACGGCGAAGACGGTAACTTTGACGCTAAAGTGCACCTAATTGAAGAAGTGGATAAGTTAATCATTCCTGAAATACTAAAACTTAATCCAACGGTGCTTACAATTACGGCTGACCACTCTACCCCTGCCATAATGAAACAACACAGCTTTCACGGCGTTCCCTTTGTCTTATATTCACAAAACGCAAGGCCAGACAGGGCAGAATACCTCTCTGAAAGAGAGATTGGCACAAAAGGTGGGTTGGGAAGATTTGAAGCAAAGAATGAAATAATACTAATGCTTGCACACGCAATGAAGCTCAAAAAATTCGGAGCATAATGGAGATAGGGCTTTTACTTATAGGTGATGAGATACTGAATGGATCGCGAGAAGATCTAAACGCTCACCTCGTTATAAAAAAACTGCAAGAAAAGCAACAGACTTTGAATGTTATGGTTATAGCACAAGATAACGAACAAAAAATTGCAGAAAGCATTCGCTTTCTTCTAAAAAATAACGATCTTATAATTACTTCAGGTGGTTTAGGGCTTACACCGGATGATGTAACAATAAACGCCATCGCAAGGGGGTTAAACAAAAAAGTTATAATCTGCAACAAAGCGAAAAGTGCAGTAGAGAAAAGTTTGAAAAGACTAGGTAAAAAAATTAACGGAAACATTGCGAAAGATTTTTCACATTGCATTGAAGGCTCAGAGGTGATAGACAATGAAGTAGGAGTTGCCCCAATAGAACGGATTATACTAAATAATAAACTAATATATATACTCCCCGGAGTGCCGAAAGAATTCTCGATAATGTTCCAACGCTATGTACTGAAAGAAATTCCTGAAGGAAAGTCCATTAGAGAAATTTCAATGAATGTAAGCTGCAGCGAGTCTGACATAGTAGACATTCTAAAAGAATTAGAAAAAAGATTTGGTGTAAAAACTGCATCGTATCCACCAATAATTGAAAAAAACAACCTTAATATAAAGCTTAAAGGGAAAGACGTAGAAACAGCATTTAAATTTTTTTTAAACAAGCTTAGAGATAGGGGAATAAAATTTGAAACGAATATTTCCGGATAGACCAATACTTGCAGTAGGCGCGTTTATTGTAGAGAAAAATAAACTACTGCTTGTGAAAAGAAAAAATCCTCCTGACAAAGGAAAATGGAGTATACCGGGTGGTGCAGTAGAAATAGGAGAAAGCCTTATTCAAGCAATTAAAAGAGAAGTTCAAGAGGAATGCGGCCTAACACTTGCTGATGGAAAAATAGGTGCACTTATTGACAAGATTTATTTTACAAAAGACAATAAAACAATTTTTCACTATAGTATTGTAGACTTCATATTTTACGGATTTAAGGGAAACCTGCATGCGAGTAGTGATGCCGAGGCTGCCGAGTTCTTTCCAATAAACATTATTCTAAAAAACAACAGCGTTGCAGACAGTGTAAAAAATATTTTACCGATTTTAAATGAAAACAGCAGTTTACCAATATACAAGGTGTATAGAGAAGAGTTTTGCTATAAAAAGGGGTAGGGTTGCATTTTTTGAGAGCTTGAATATAATACAGTTGCTGGGGAGAGATGGCCGAGTAGGCTGAAGGCACTCGCCTGCTAAGCGAGTGAGGGAGTAAAATCCTTCCGTGGGTTCGAATCCCACTCTCTCCGCCAGGAAACTCCCTCCAATATATTATCAAAGCATTGAAGATGGAGAGGACTCTTCCCTTTACCCCTCCATCTTTTCTTAATTTCACAAATAAAACTATCCTTTGCCTTTAAGATTCTTATAAAACTTCTATCCCTTCAATTTCTTGGTATGTTGTATATAATAAAACTATGATAGAGATATTAATTGCAACAAAAAACAAAGGAAAAATAAAAGAAATTAAAAAAATTTTTAAGGACACCTCAGTAATACTTTTAACTATCCCTGCCTCTGACAATAGCCATGTCGTGGAAAACGGAAAAGATTATTTCGAGAATGCCCTTAAAAAGGCAAAATACTACGGAGATAAGTACGGACATATTACTCTTGCAGACGATTCAGGATTAGAAATAGACGCACTTAACGGCGCACCAGGTATTTATTCCGCACGGTTTTTAGGAGAAGACACCTCTTTTGATAAAAAAATGGATAAAATACTGTCTCTTATGGAGAATTCAGAAAACAGGAAAGCTCGTTTTAGAACTGTTGCGGTGCTTTATATCCCGAAAGAAAATAAAGTTTTTCAAGCAAAAGGAACCGTAGAAGGAGAAATATTGAAAATACCAGAAAAAAAAGAAGGCAGTGGATTCGGATACGACCCAATTTTTAAACCCAAGGGCTTTGACAAAAGTTTTTCCCTACTTGGAGAAAAAATAAAAAATGGAATTAGTCATAGAAGCAAAGCGCTGAAAAAAATGAAAAGAATTATTCAAAAAGAAATTTTGGGAGGGAACAAAATGATCGAAATTAAAATTAACGGAAAACGCCTTCCGGCAAATAAATACATATATGAAGTTTTTAAATCCGTGATCCTTGCGCTGGTTGGAACATTAAAAAACATACCTGAAATAGAAAAAATAGAGATTACAATCAAAAAAGATAAGGACTGATTTAGTCCTCTTTGTAAAATTTCTTGTCTTTTATCTTATTGGGGAGATAAGTTTCGCCTTCCACAATATGTCCTAAGTAGTTATGCGGATATTTGTACCCTTTTCCATAACCCGATTGTTTCATCAATTTTGTTACGGGATTTCTCAATTTTTTAGGAACTTCCAGATCTCCGCTCAGCCCAATCTCATCCAAGGCAGCTTTTTCTGCAAGATACAGTGCATTGCTCTTTGGAGATTTTGCAAGATATGCTGCAGCTTCAGCAAGCACAAGGTATCCCTCGGGAGGACCTATCTTCTGAAATCCTTCAAAAGCACTATTCGCTACGATTAATGCCTGTGCGTCTATTAATCCTATATCTTCCGAAGCAAATCGAACCATTCTTCTTCCAATGTAAAGAGGGTCTTCGCCTGCCTGAATCATACGGTAAAAGTAATATATAGCAGCATCTACATCACTTCCTCGCATACTCTTTATGAATGCGGATATTAAATCGTAATGTTTCTCTTTCCCGTACACAGGCATATGTACAAGAATATCTTTTATGTCTGCTTCAACAATCTCTTTTTTTCTCGCATTTGTTGTAATAGATTCAAGCAAGTTTAATGCTTTGCGGACATCCCCGCCAGAGGTTTCGGCAATTTTTTGCAATACTTTTTCATCTATTATAAAATCTTTAAGGTATTCATCCTTTTTAATTGCTCTACGCAACAATATTTTGATGTCTTTTTCCGAAAGCTTTGAAAAAGAAAAGATAGAAAGGCGTGAAAGGAGTGCTGAATTTATATAAAAGGAGGGATTCTCCGTGGTAAGGGCAATGAGAATAATATCCCCTTTTTCTACCGCTTCAAGGAAAGCATCTTGTTCTTTTCTATTAAAATGCTGGATTTCATCTACAATCAGAACGGCCTGCACATTTGAAAACGTTTTCTCTCTCTTCATTGTATTTATCAAGTGTTTCACATCCTTAATATGTGCCGTTGTAGCGGATATGACTATTCTTCTTAAATTTTTTGTGGCAATCATTGCAACAGTAGTTTTACCTGTTCCAGGGGGGCCATAAATTAGAAATGAAGAGACACGCCCGCTCCGTATCATTCTGCCAAGCAGACCATTCTCTCCCATAAGCGTATTTTGACCAACAAAATCATCCAAAGTGTTAGGACGTACTCTATCAGCCAAAGGTGGCAAAAATTTTTGCTTGTTATTCTCGTTAAATAATCCCATTAAACTTTTTCAAAATGTTTCAATTGTTCAAGTACATAACTTCTGATTACATCCACATTGGGTAAATCTCTAATGATCTCACCATTTTTTATAAGTGGTTTTAGAAGTTCTTCTCCATTGCAACTTTCGTGGAATGGGACTACATTATACATATATTCCCCTCTTTCAAAGCTTCTACACGCTTTTTTCTTTCCCCCGAACTTCCCACGCTTAGCAACAGGATTTCCTTCTATCTCTACGATATCCATCGCAAAATCTATCGTATCGGCATTTGAAATTGAGGTTCCAACTCCAAAACCATCAGCACCTGCATCTATAAGCTCGGGGATAGTATATTCATCTAATCCTCCGGAAACAATTACTTGGACATGTTTAAATCCACGAATCTTTAATTCCCACTTAACTTCCCTTATAATGTCAGGGAACGATCCGCGCCTTGAACGCGGCGTGTCAAGCCGCACCCCGTAAAGTTTCTCTTTTATCGCTTCTGCTGCTTGAACTGCTTCTAATTTCTCATCACCGTACGTATCTACCAGTGCAATGCGAGGCACACCCGGATCAATATATTCATCGAATGCTTTCACGGCGTTGGCTCCGCTTCCGAGGTTAATAATAAGGGCATGCGGTATTGTTCCGGTAGGCTTTTTCCCGATAGTTTCCGCACCAATAATACTTGAAACACCATCACATCCACCTATATAAGCAGCTCTATCGATCATAGGGGCAACGGCAGGATGCATTCTCCGTATGCCAAAAGAAAGCACTGTTTTACTGCCTGCTACTTTTTTAATTCTTGAGGCTTTCGTCGCTATGCCAGAGTTTTCACAAATCAAACCAAGCAGTGGAGTTTCATAAATTGCAAAGTCAGAATAAATACCCTCTATAACCATAACAGGCACAGGAGTTCCGTTTGCATCCTTCGAAGGAAAAATAGTGCCCTCCGGCATTGCCCATACATTTATAGATATGCCTTTTAAAAGCTCTGCCACTTCATCAACTCCGGTAAACACGTTCCAAGGATACTTTAATGAATGAGTAGTAAATTCTGCAATTACTTTTTTCCTTATGTTTTCCTTTTCAAGAATTTCTTTAGTCCGTATAAAATAAATATCTGTTGTAAATCCCTTTTTTATTTGTTCACCATTTGCAATGTGAAACATAACTCTTATTCTCCTTTCCTCGAATTACGGTTTCGCAGGCTGCTGCTCATTTAGTTTATCAAGAATGTCTTGTAAAGCATTAAGTTCTTTTCCTGCAAGATCAAACTTGCCGTTACTCACATACTGCTTATATTTTTGAAGATGGTCGTAAGCACTACTTATAAGCTGTTTTTCAGTTTGTGTGTTTATACTCGTCCCTGTTTCCCCTTCCGAAGGAGTATAGCCAGAGAAAAGTAGATTTAGAGCATCATCAAATGTATCGCCCCATACAAGTTTCGTTTGTGTAGCAAGAACAACCTTTTTCAGCTGAGGAAATCTACTGGCACTGGCCTGAAGATATATAGGCTCAACATAAAGGAGTGAGTCATTTATTGGCAGTGTAAGTAAGTTGCCTCTTATTACCTCCGAACCTTGTTGGTTCCAAAGCGTCAAGACCTTGGAAATTTCCGAGTTCTGATCTATTCTTGCCTCTATCTGAAGAGATCCATAGTACAATTTATCTTTGGAAAATTGATAAACCGCTACTTTACCGTAATTAGGCTGGTCACACTGAGCAATGGCAAGTGCAATGAGATTGCTTTTACCATAAGGAGTAAAAGGATATATTGATACAAACTCCGGTTTTCCTGTTTTCTTGTTTTCAATAATCACAAAGTAAGGGAGCACTTGTTGCGTAGCATCCCTATACTTTTCTTTTGCAATTGCCCATCTATCCTCTTTGTTATAAAAAACCTCGGGATCATTCATATGATACACATTGTACATTTCCCCCTGAATTTTTAAAAGGTCGTCAGGGTAACGAAAATGGTTTATAAGGAACTGTGGCATTTCGGAAACGTCTTTGAACAGGGATGGGAAAACTTTTCTATATGTTTCAACTACAGGATCCGTTTTGTCGATAACATAAAAACTCACTTTGCCATTATAGGGGTCAACTACATACTTTACACTATTTCTTATATAATTTATTCTCTTGTTATACGCATATATGGACTCCGAATATGGATATAGGTCAGAATAGGTATATGCATCACCCATCCAGTAAAGTTTCCCATCCTTTCCTAATACTATATATGGGTCATTATCAAACATCAGGAACGGGGCAATATCCTTTACCCTTTCTTTAATATTCCTATTGATCATTATTTTGCTATTTGTTGTAAGGTACCTGGATAGGATAATACTGGCATCATTATAGTTTATGGCGAAGAGTAATCTGTTAATTCCGGAAAGTACAATACCACCATCACCTTTATAGGTTACATATGCATTATCTTCCCCTTTTGGATAATCAAATTCGGGTGTATTTGTATCTACAAATACATAATCGTTTGTTGTTTCACCGTAATATATTTCAGGCCTTTTTACCTCTACATCATTAACTGTGGAAACAGGCGGGATGTCTTTAATGTAGAGAGTAGGCAACCCATCCCGCGTAAACTCGTTTACAGGGTTCATACAAATACCATAGCCGTGAGTATATTTTAAATGCAAGTTCACCCAGCTACGAGAATTTGTAGGAAGAAGTTTATGGTCCATCTCCCTTGCAGCGACCATAACTTCCCTATATTTTCCTTCAATTGTATATCTGTCTACGTCTATATCCTTAAATGTATAGTATAACCGTATAGATTGAATCTGTTGATATGTATCCTTCAACGCACGCCAATCCCATAAGCGAGCATTATTCACAACATCGGGACTATTCTCTACATCTGTTTTTTTCAGTTCTTTCATAGTAGGGAACTGATTTAGCGAAAATTTACTCAGGCCGTAGCCTTCTCTCGTACCTTTTATATTATAAACAAGGAACTGCCGCTCTTTAGTAAGTTCGTTAGGCTTTACGGAAAGATTTTGATAAAGAGCCGGGAGCGTACCATAAAGTAAAACACCAATAAGCACCCCACTTACAAGTACTTTTACAACAAGGTTTCTATTTGTAAACCTGGGGAATGCGGCATAAATAAACAAGAAAATCCCTCCTGCAAAAAACATAAACGAAAGAAACTTGAACAGGGGAAGCCTTACGTAGTAATCCGTATAGCCAATGCCGTATACCGCCCCGTGCGATATAGTAAGCAAAGAGAAAATACTAATATAAATCTTAAAACCAATCAGTATAAACAGGATACCACCAACAATAGAAAGCAAATTTGTTGTATGGCGCGATGCAGCAGAACGGTCATGAAAATTTTGTTTAATATAAAACCAAAACACTCCTTCTTCAATAATAAAAGCAGTAACAAAAATTCCTATTAGGTAAGAAATCAGTGCGGAATAAAAAGGAAATGAAAACATATAAAAGGAAATGGATTTATGAAATATGGGGTCTGTTACGGAAGAAGGTGATTGGTGAATATAAAGCAGCAACAGCATAAATAGGCCCGACGAACCTCCTGCTGAGAAAAATGCAAGAATCGGGGGTAAAAAGCGCTTTGATAGCTTTATTAAACGTTCTCCTGATTCAAGTTCTTCTCTCCTCTTAGGAATATAAAAGAATACAGAATAAATTAACCATGAGAACAAAAAGCCTATAACATAAAGTAGAATCTGCCAATAAATTCTCGTAAGAAATGCCTGCAAAAAACCGAGACTCTTAAACCATAGAAGTGAAATATCAAAATTTATTAAGGACAGAAACAAAGTAACTAATATAACACCTACTATAGTAATGATGAATAGTATTTTTAATTGTTTAGAAGGAATTACTCTGTTACCCCCTGCCTTTACTATTTTAATAATTAATGGGATAAAAAACACTGCATAAAGCGCAAAAATAATTAATCCAATCATAGTATCCGATTAAATCGGCTCACCTTCCTTTCTTTTTATGGGATTAACGATGACTCCCATACCGGAGTTTCCGGCACATTTCCATCCTCCAACATCGATTTCCACTTTTCGTCTGTTAAACGATTACTGATCTTCTCTGTAAATTCATAATAAGAAAAAACAGGCCCAGTGAAGATATATATATTACCATTAAATGGCGCCGCTACAAAAATCGTATTTACTGAGCCTACCCCTTCTTCAAGTACATTACCACCGTTAGGGTCTGTGTGAATATCAGCAACAAGAGGCACTTTTTCATTATTCCCGCCAAGCGACTTCATAAAATCATCTGAAAAACTGAATAGGTTGCCTACGGCATCGGAAAATGTGGCAAAATACATTTTATCTTCTTTTGAAAGCTCCTCATTTTGAAGTTCCTTTTCCGATATTTTAAGCGCTTGTTCGGTAAGAGATTTCAAAAATTCAATTTTATTTTTTAACTCTTTCGGCAAAAGCCCTCTTTCTGAAAGC
>JALTHX010000104.1:0-3495 GCA_027076005.1 Caldisericaceae bacterium | reverse complement strand
GATGCAACGGCAATGGGTGGACTATATGTAACAAGAGAGGCGGCAAAAGTAATCGGACTGAAAATTAAAGGTGCAAAGGTTGCAGTTGAAGGTTTTGGAAACGCAGGCTCTTTTGCTGCAAAACTTCTCTATAAAGACGGAGCAAAAATCGTTGCAGTAACTGACTCAAAGGGTGGAGCATACAACCCTGACGGGATGGATCCATTTGCAATTTACGATTACAAATCCAAAGCAAAAACCGTGAAAGAATTCCCCGGCTCGAGAGATATTACAAACAAAGAACTTCTTGAACTTGATGTGGATGTTCTTGTTCCAGCCGCACTGCAGAACCAGATTACGGAAAAGAATGCAGATAAAATTAAAGCAAAAATTATTACGGAACTCGCCAACGGCCCGGTTACACCGGAAGCAGATCCAATTCTCACAAAGAACGGCGTAATGGTAATTCCGGATATTCTCGCAAATGCAGGTGGCGTAACAGTATCTTACTTTGAGTGGGTACAGAATGTATACGGATATTACTGGAGTGAAGAAGAAGTTTATGCAAAACTTGAGAAAATAATGCAGAATGCGTTCCATAACGTTCACTCAATGTATAATGACCATAAAGGCATAACAATGCGTATGGCAACAGATATGGTCGCAGTAAAGCGCGTAGCTGACGCTATTAGAACAAGAGGCTGGGCATAATAAATAACGGGAGCGGAAGCCCCCCTTTTTTAGGAGGAGATATGGAAAGAATTCTGGTTATAAATCCTGGTTCCACGTCAACAAAGATTTCTATTTTTGAAGATGAAAAAGAAATATTTAGTAAAACTATTAGGCACAGTTCGGATGAATTGAAACCGTTTAAAAAAATTATTGACCAATACCCTTTCAGAATGAAAGCAATACTAAATGCATTGGAAAGCAACAAATTCAATTTGAATGAGTTTTCCGCGGTTGCTGCACGTGGCGGGCTATTACATCCGTTACCATCCGGAACGTATTTTGTAAATGAAAATATGATTAAGAGTTTAAAAGAGGGGCAGTATGGAGAACATGCATCAAATTTAGGAGCAGTGATTGCAAAGAGCATTGCAGATAAAATAGACAAAAAGGCATATATCGTTGATCCTGTTGTTGTAGATGAGATGGAAGAGATTGCACGTATATCCGGACTAAAAGGTATTTTAAGAAAGCCTCTTTGGCATGCACTTAACCAAAAAGCTGTTGCGCGGGTAGCTGCTAAAGATTTAGGAAAGAAATATGAAGAAGTAAACCTTATTGTAGTGCATCTCGGCGGCGGAATCTCAATTGCGGCACACAAAAAAGGAAAAGCAGTTGACGTGAACAACGCTTTGAACGGAGATGGGCCCTTTGCTCCTGAACGTGCAGGCGGACTGCCTACTGTAAGCCTTGCAAAGCTTTGCTACTCCAAGAAATATACGTTCGCAGAGATGAAGAAAAATTTAGCAGGCAAAGGCGGGCTTGTTTCACACCTAGGCACCAATTCAGCAATAGAAGTGGAAAAAATGATTAAAAATGGCGATAAATATGCAAAACTTGTATACGAAGCAATGGCATACCAAATTGCGAAAACAATCGGAGAAATGGCAGCAGTGCTTGAAGGAAAAGTAGATGCTATTGCAATTACAGGCGGACTGGCACATTCTGATATGCTTGTTAACTGGATAAAAGAGCGTGTTTCATTCATTGCGCCCGTAAAAGTGTATCCGGGTGAAGAAGAAATGAAAGCAATTGCCCAAGGAGCATTAAGAGTACTAAGAGGAGAAGAGAAAGAAAAACAATATGAGAGAATTTAACGTAAGAAACTTACTTGACGAAGAATTTCAAATTTTTGCAGGCAGAATCGGTTCCGGAAAAACAGAGATAGCAATAAACATTGCAATAAAAATGAAAGAAGCTGGCATAAAGAACACATTATTTGATATGGATATTGTAAAACCATACGTGCGTATAAGGGATTTGAAAGAAGTCCTAATACCAAAGTACCATATTAATATTGTTGTACCTCCTGATATTACACGGACTGTAGATCTGCCTGTTTTCCCAAAATTTATCGTAGGCAAATTGATGGAGAAAAATGTTCAGAAAATTTTAGACGTCGGTGGAGACCCATACGGGGCAGGTGCAATTGCACAATTCAGAGAATCAATGCCCGAAGGAACATACAACTTCCTTTTTGTAGTAAACACGAGACGCCCTGAAACATCTATAAAAGAAGAAATTCTAAAAGCAATGGCTGTTGTGCAGAATGCTTCAAGAATGAAAATTACAGGCATAGTGTTTAATACAAACCTCAGATGGGAAACAACCGAAGAAACAATTATGAACGGGTATAAAGTTGTGAAAGAGGTATCTGATTACACAAAACTTCCAATTATTTTTGGATGTGTGGATGAAAAGCATAAAGAACTTGCAGAAAAACTTGACATTCCAATTTTACCATTAAAATTATTCGTTAGCCCCTTGCCAAAAATGGGAGTTTAACGGAAGGAGGAGTTATGGAGAAAAAAGTAATTATCAATGAAGAACGTTGTAAGAGCTGCGGACTTTGTGTAAGCGTGTGCCCGAAGCATGTGCTAAGAATCTCTGACAGAATTAGTTCTAAGGGTTATCATCCTGCAGAACTATTTGACAATGAAGGGTGTATATCATGCGGATTTTGTTATCTAATCTGCCCTGATATGGCAATCCAAGAAGTCAGGCGTCCTGAGCCTGTAAAGAAATAAGGAGGTAAAGTTATGGGTGAAAAAGTGTTAATGAAAGGTGCTGAAGCAATTGCTGAAGCAGCAATAAGAGCAGGGTGTATGGCATTCTTTGGGTATCCGATTACTCCTCAGAATGAAACTCCTGAATATTTTTCGAGAAGAATGCCTGAGCTCGGTAGAGTTTTCCTTCAAGCAGAAAGCGAAGTTGCATCAATAAATATGGTATACGGAGCAGCATGTACGGGAACAAGGGTAATTACTACTTCATCCAGTCCCGGTATCAGCTTAATGCAAGAAGGATTTAGCTATATAGCAAATTCTAATGTACCATGTGTTGTTGTAAATGCAATGCGTGGCGGCCCCGGACTTGGAGACATTGCTCCCGCACAAGCAGATTACTTCCAGGCAACAAAAGGCGGCGGACACGGAGATTATCATTCTATCGTTCTTGCGCCTCACACAATGCAGGAAACGGCAGACTTAATGTTCGACGCATTTGACCTTGCCGACAAATACAGAATTATGGTTGTTATTCTCGTTGACGGGTTAATGGGACAGATGATGGAACCCGTGGAATTCAAAGATTGGGTAGATGTAAAGAAATTCAAAACACCTGACTGGGCAGCCGTAGGTCAGAGAGACAGAAAAGAAAGAAATATTATAACCTCTCTCGAAATTCTTCCTGAAGGCCTTGAAAAAATGAATTTTGTATTACAGGAAAAATATAAAAAAATTAAGGAAAATGAAGTAAGGCTGGAAGCGTACCAAATGGATGACGCAG
>JALTHX010000103.1:0-3499 GCA_027076005.1 Caldisericaceae bacterium | reverse complement strand
TAGAAAAAGAATAGGAGGAGAGTATAGTGAGTGCACTTTTTAAGAAAAATAAAAAAACACCGGTTATAGGCATAGACCTTGGATCCGGTTTTATTAAAATGGCACAGTTCAAAGATACTTCTAATGGTCTAAGCTTGGTAAATTTTGGCCTACTTCCTATTCCAGATGGAGCAATTCAAGAAGGTAGAATTGTAAAACCAAAAGAGGTTGGAGACGGTATTAGCGAACTCTTAAAGTTCCATTCTTTTATCGGAAATAGAATTGTTGCGGCAGTTTCAGGACAGCTTGTCATAGTAAAAGAGCTTTTAATGGAGGACCTTCCTGATAATGAATTATCTGAAGCAATAAAGTGGGAAATGGAAAAGTTTTTGCCGTTTCCCATAGACAAAGCAATTTTTGATTTTCAGGTATTAAATAAAATCGTTGATGAGGAAGAAAATGAAAAATTAGATGTTCTGTCTGTTGCTGCCCCGTTAGATGCTGTTCAATCCATAGTTGATGTATTGAAGAATGCGGATCTTGAGCCTATTGCTTTAGAAGTAGAAGCATTTTCCGAATTAAGGCTTCTGGAATTTATCCCAAATTTTAATTTGGAGGAAAATAACGTTCTACTTGTTGTAGCAAATGTCGGCCACAATTACACTTCATTAGGTATGATTGACAATGGTATTGTTAGATTCTCAAGAACTCTCCCGACAGGAGGTAAAAAACTTACCGAAGCAATTTCACAGTATACAGGCAAGTCCCGTGAAGAAGCAGAGCAATATAAAAAAACACATTTTGACCTCAACAATTTAGATGACCCTATCGTATCCGCAACTGAACAATTAATAAATAGCCTTGCTCTGGAGATTAAGCGCTCAATAGATTTTTATTACAATAAATTTAATGATGGCAAAGTAATAAAAACTGTTATTCTTTTAGAAGGAGGAGGCGCTAATTTGAAAGGCTTAAGCCAATACATAGAGAACAGCACCGGGCATCCCACAGGAATAAATAAGCTATTTACCGACATTGCGTATTTCGACCCAAACCTGTTTACTAAAGAATATTTACAAGAAATGTCTCCGATGTTCTCTGTTGCAACAGGACTTGCGTTAAGGGAACATTCAGCACGCTCTATCGAAAAAGCAAAGAAAATCAAACAGAAAAGCGAAGAAAAATCTACTTCTAAGAAAAATATCTTTAAGTATAAGAAGGGATGATAATGAAAACCATAGATATTAATTTACTACCAGGCAGAAAGCGAAAAAAAGTATTAAGTAAACAGGACAAACAGATTATATTCATCGGAGTTTCCACGTTTTTTCTTTTAGCTGCTATGTATGGAGGTGTTTGGTACACAAGAACCGGTAAGGAAAATAAATTGGAGAATTTAACTGCACAGGTAAATTCGCTAAAGAGTGTGCAAAAAGTACTGGATATTAGAGCAAGTTTGGGAAGCAAAGTGTTATACTATGAAGCTTCAATCAAAAACTTTACGCTCAAGCAAACAGACTGGAACAAACTGATTGGCGAAGTAGCAGCGTCGCTGCCTACCGAATCAAAAATCAATCAGATTAATGCGGATAAAACTTCTCTTATTATAATGATAACAGGCGAAACAAAAAACTTGCAAACTCTTGCGTGGACTATGTATAGCATTTCTAATAATAAAGATTTTTCTAACGTTACTTTAAAAAGTTATAGCGTACCATATGGCGGAAAAAGTAATGTTGGCACAAAACCTTCGTTAACAACGTTTACCATTACTTTCAAGTGGAAGGGGATGAAAAAATGAACGATTTAAGCGTAAGCAGCCCCAAAACAAAGTTTATTATGTGGATTACTATTTTTATATTTATAGGAGGCACGTTCTATTGGTTTTTGATAAAACCTCAATTTGCCCAAATAAAGGAGCTTGATAAACAGATAGCAGTAAAACAACAAAAGCTGGCTGTATTACAACTTGCGCATCAGAGGGAAAAAGTGCTCCTTGCTGAAAATAAACTTCTTCAAGATAGAATCAACGAATTACAAAATATACTGCCCCCACAACGAAATGAATTTTTGTTCGGCGAAGAGTTCCAAACTCTTGCAAAACTTTGCGGTATAGAAATCGTAAATCTTAATTTTGGCACAAAACAAGCAAAAGGTGCTCCATCTGATACTGTCCAATTTACCATTTCTGTAAATGCTGATAAATTAGAAAAAATCAACTGGTTTTTTACTCATATTGCAACATTTCCCCAGATTGTTTCCCTAAATAAGGTTAGCATTTCGAAAGGTGCAGGAGCAGCAGGACGTTACACTGGTGCATCAAGCAAAACATCGCTGTATACTGTGGGAGCTAATGGAATGATTTATCTCTCTGCCAAGAAATAGGAAGGAGGCACAAAATGGATAAAAAAGAGGATAAAAAGGAAATCAAAAATAAAAAAAAGATTAAGAGACGAAAAAAATTTAAAATATCAAAAGTTACCATATACACAATTTCTATAATAATTGTATTATTTATTGTTTGGCAGTTAGTGATTGTCCCTATGCTTGTAGGACCCATAACTGTCCCACCGATTGCCCAAATCCCAGGAGTTAAAAGAGGAGATATAGACTTTGTAAATGACCAGCTCTCAAAGCGCGTATTAAAGAACGTACCTTCCCTTGTCCCTCCAAAAAGCGATATAGGAAAAAAAGACCCGTTTGAATAATTCATAGAGAAAGGAGCATCAAATGGAAAGAACAGACAAAGTATTTAAAAAACTTGATGACTTAAATGTTGATGCCTTTTTTATCACAGCAACACCCAATATCCGTTATGTTACCGGATTTACAGGAGAGGATGCATTTTTACTTTTAACAAAAGATTCTATAAATTTAATTGTTGACTCCAGATTCACAATGCAGGCAAACGAAGAAGTTTATAACAATGTAAAAGTTCTCGAATATACACCGCCTATTATAAAGTTTACGGAAAATTTGTTGCTTAAAAATAAGGTGCATTGGCTTGGAGTAGAAAAAAATCGTATCAATGCAGAATTATATCTTTCTTTATTAAATATTCCCTTTATAAAAACTGTGCCTTTAGATGGTATAATTGAAAACTTAAGAATGGTAAAAGATAAAGAAGAAATAGAAACAATCAGGCGGGCATGTGCAATTTCTTCAAAATCATTTGAGGAAACATTAGCATTTATAAAAGAAGGCGTGAGCGAAAGGGATATTGCTGCCGAGCTTGAATATAGATTTAGAAAAAATGGTGCTGATAAAACTTCATTTGATACAATTGTTGCAGCTGGCGAAAGGGGCGCTACTCCGCATGGGCTTGCTTCAAATAGAAAATTAAAAGCACATGAACTGATGGTAATGGATTTTGGCGTATTTTACAAAGGATATGCATCTGATACCACAAGAACTGTATGTATAGGAGAACCTGACGAGGAAAGCTTTAAAGTTTATGAAATTGTTCGTAAAGCGCAAGAATTAGGAAGAGACGCGGTAAAAGAAAATCTTGTTTGCAATA
>JALTHX010000102.1:0-3509 GCA_027076005.1 Caldisericaceae bacterium | reverse complement strand
TGCTGCAATGCCTGGGACGGTGCATCGGAAAGAAAACTGTACTCTTCAGAGTGCTTCCATAGAGGCAAGAGATTTGCAATATCTTCGTAGTGCGGTATTAACGGTGGTTGTGAATAGTGAGTTAAAGCGTGGGCGTTAACTATTTTATATGTGTTGTATTCTACTAATCTGTTTTTCATTAAGTTAAGAGTTTTGTTCCATACAAATCGGCATGCACTAGAGTAGATTTTGAGTTTTTCTTCCTGTTCTTTGTTGGCCTTGAGTTTGAACTGGAACGCTTGATTGAGTTTCATAGTTACATCATAGCCTAATTAGTGAAAAAAATCAAATAATCCACACTACATCACCCTTCTTCAGGAAGGTGTCTTGTGGGGAGAGAGGATAAAATTGTTCTTTTCTTTTCCTCTATTCCGGGGGTTTCTTATAGTTTCTGGAAGAACGACTGTTTACCTTACCTCTCCAGCTACATTAAAAAGTGAGGAGAGTGATTTGTATGCAATTAATACTGCACTTAAAAAGCATGGTATAAACAAAATCAACCTTATGATTTTCGATTCACCTTTTAATGAGAAAGAATCCAGCAATGTAAAGCTCATTGGGAAAATACCGGTAGAACACATTATTATCCCTGCTTCGAATTCCTCGGTTGAAAAGGCTTTTTTAAGGCTCAATGAAAACAAAACTGACGTTCATACCGTAAGCGTAAATTCTGTAATAACTTTTGCTAATATGCGATTTAAATTTATTAACGGGACGCAGAAAGACGCATTATTACTTTCAAGAAAAGGCAAAAAATATTTGTTTGTTGGCAAAGGAACTTCCGCTTTATCTTTATCAGATTATGTAGATGTTGCATATATGCATAATGGGAGCTTAAATGGTGTAGAGTTTGGAAAACTATGTCCTTATTAGTATTATTTAATGGAGATGAATATGAAAAAACTTGTTTTAATCGATGGAAGTAGTATTCTTTACAGAGCTTTTTTTGCTCTGCCCCATTTCATTACGAAGAATGGCGAGCCAACCGGTGCTCTTTATGGTTTTTTAAGGATGCTTTTGCATACTTTAAGAGAGGAAAATCCTGATTATATCGCGATTGCATTTGACAGAAGGGCGCCTACTGTAAGGCATATTCAATACAAAGCATACAAAGCTCAGCGGCCGAAAATGCCGGATGAGCTCTCTGAACAGTTTAAAACAATCCATGATGTTCTTAGTGCACTAAAAATTCCTGTTTTTGAAATAGATGGATTTGAAGCCGACGATATCATAGCGAAAATTGCGAAAACGACGGAGAAAAAAAATATAGAAACAACAATAATCACCGGTGATATGGATTTAACGCAACTTATTAGCGACAAGATTCATATAAAAGTTACGAGAAAGGGTGTTACGAAACTTGAAGAATATACACGGGAGAGTTTAAAGGAAGAGCTTGGTGTCTATCCGGAACAAATCCCGGACTATAAAGCGTTGAGAGGTGACCCGTCGGATAATATAAAGGGTGTTCCCGGTATTGGTCCTAAAACAGCGGGAAAATTCCTTTCAAAATACGGAACAGTCGAGGAGCTTATAGAAAAAGAAGACAGCAAGAAAATCCAGGAATATAAAGATAATATCCTTCAGAATAAAAAACTTTGCCAACTTATTTTTGATGTGCCCATTGACGTTGATATCAATGAATTGAAGCGGAAAGAATTTGACAAAGATAAATTGTTAGAAGTTTTACAACGTTTTGAATTTAAAAGCCTAGTGAGGGAATTAGGCCTCAACCCGGAAATCAGAGTTAAGGATACAGATGCGCGGGTTGCAGTGATTGTAAAGAATAAAGACGGCTCGGTAACGGAATTTGCTGTTGCAGATAGAAATGATTCGCAACAATTTAGTGTAGGAGAAGAGCTTTTTACGGATACAAGTGCTCTTGATACCTTAAAAAAAACATTAGAAAGCAAAACAGTTAAGGAAGTCGCAGGCCTCAAAGAACTTCATAAACTTTCCAGAATATACGGAATAAAATTAAACAATATTGATCTCGATGTTTCTCTCGCGGGTTATCTTATTAACCCGGATATGAAAAATTTCAAGATTGAAACTCTTGCTGATGAAATAGGCGTAAACTGTAAAGTAAGCAGTTTAAAAGAAAAAGCGCAATGTGTCCTCAACATTTCTTATGCGGAAGAAAACTTGCTACTTGATAAAAATTTGAAAGAACTCTACGAAAACGTGGAAAAACCTCTTTCTGAAGTACTTGCGGATATGGAAATTACCGGTATAAAAATTGATACAAAGTATTTTAAGAAGCTTAAAGATGATATTGAAAAAGATTTGGAAGTGCTGGAAAAGAAAATTTTTGATCTGGCTGGTATCTCTTTTAATATCCTTTCTTCAAGGCAGCTTGCCGACATTCTTTTTGAAGGGCTGGGAATCACGCCTTTGAAGCGTGGAAAAACAGGCTATTCTACAAGCAGCAGTGTACTTACCGAACTTATAAATCAGCATCCCATTATTCCGCTCGTGCTTGATTACAGGCATTTAGCTAAACTCCGCTCTTCATACTTAGAATCTCTTCCAAAGCTTGCTTCAAAGGACGGATCAAGACTTTATACAACTTTTCATCAACTTGGCACGATAACGGGGAGATTGAGGAGCTCTAACCCGAACTTACAAAATATTCCGGCAAGAACCGAATGGGGAGAGAAAATTCGTGCAGGTTTTGTAAGTAGTGACGAGAATCATTTCTTAATAAGCTCGGATTACTCGCAAATAGAACTCAGAGTTCTTGCTCATTTATCAAAAGATAAAAATCTTACCGATGCATTTTTAAATAATATTGATATTCACACGCGTACTGCGTCACTCGTGTTTAATGTTCCTGAAAAAGAAGTCACAAAAGAAATGAGGAGAAGAGCAAAAATTTTAAATTTTGGAATTATATATGGAATGTCGCCATACGGTGCAGCTAAACAACTGAGTTGCACGAGCGAAGAGGCAAAGGAATATATAGATGCATACTTTGCACGTTTTCCTACCGTGCGCGATTATATCGAATTTCTCGTTTCAACGGCTAAAAAAGAAGGTGAAACGCGCACAATTTTAGGTAGAAGAAGAATGGTAAAAGGTTTTAATAGCCCGAATCAGCGAGTGAGAGAGGAAGCAAAAAGAGTTGCAATTAACACTCCCATCCAAGGAAGTGCCGCTGATATCATAAAAATTGCTATGGTAAAACTCTATAATAGAATCAAAAATCTAAACGCGCACATTCTTTTGCAGATTCATGATGAACTCATAGTAGAAACAAAAGCAGAAGACCTCGAAAAAATAAAGAGCATTGTAAAAGAAGAAATGGAAAATGCATATAAATTAGATGTGCCTTTGAAGGTAAATATTGCTTACGGAAAGAACCTCAAAGAGGCAAAAGCGTGAGAGTAGTAGGACTTACAGGTAATATTGCATCCGGAAAAAGTGAAGTTTCAAAAATTTTAAGAGAACTTGGTGCAAAAGTTATTGAT
>JALTHX010000101.1:0-10435 GCA_027076005.1 Caldisericaceae bacterium | reverse complement strand
ATAATAGTTAAACTGGTTCTGTACCTCTTTATTCTTTATGACCTCTTTCCCGACACGTGCAGCAACATCTTTATCCGCTCTCCCCCATGCCCATAATCCCACAAAGGCAAGAATTAACACAATAAGAATAGAGGAAACGATTTTAAGCCAAAGATAATTCCTCCGTTCTTCTTTTACGGGTTTTATTAAACCTTCTTTTCGCATTTTTCTGATTTTACTTTCTCTTCCCATATATTCACCTCACTTAGTATTTTATCATAAAAAGTTATCTTTTAAAATTCCACTGGTCAGTAGAATACTTATCTTTATATAATTTTTCTGCAAGCATTTTTTCTTCTTGAGATAGCTCATAATCTATGAATTTTTCGTTAAAAATAAATTCCATTCCCCTTCTGAAGGCATTCTCTATCATATCAAAAGTAATGCTTCTACCAATTTCATCAGATAGAGAAGATATTTTATTTTCCGAAAGGGCTACAAGCTTTTTCCTTTTTTCTTCATCCATATTAAAACAATAAAATATATCATCCACACTTACATTATAAAGAATAGAACCGTGTTGAAGTAATCCATTTTCATTTCGCATCTGGGCAGAGCCGACAACCTTTTTTCCATTAATTAAAATATCAGAAAAAGTAGGTGCAGCGAAACAAGAAGGTGATGAGATTTCCTTATCCTCTCTGCTAGAAAAATACGCTTTCCCTCCAAGCAGTTCTATCGCCTTAATAATCCCTTTGCTTAAAAAATGAAATGAGTCCAGTAAACTCATCTCAATTACCGAATGCGGAGAGGCTATAGTCACACTGTATGTAAGCTCTTTGTCGTGCAACACGGCACGCCCACCCGTAGGCCTACGTACATAGTCAAAGCCTTTTTTCCTACATCTATCAACATCTACTTCTCTTTCCATGCTTTGAAAATAGCCTATGGAGAGTGTTGGGGGTACAAATTTATACACTCTTATCGCAGGCGAATATCCCCTGCTCTTTTCCATCAGGAGCAAGGCTTCATCAATCGCCATATTCATTGCCCCGTTATTTTCACCAGTATTTATAAATCGTATCATACAAGTTTATATTTTAATGAATAATCTAAAAACTCAAAGCATATTTAAATATTTTTCTTCGCTTCATTCCACAATTCATCTTTTTCGTGTTCACTTATCTCTTTTAATCTGCCGTTGGATTTTTCCTTTACCTTGTCGAATCTCTTTCTAAATTTATCCATTGAAAGAAATAAAGAATGCGCAGGATCAATATGCAAAAAACGTGCAAGGTTTATCACAGAGAAGAGCAGGTCCCCTATCTCTTCCGGTACATTTTCCTTTTTATTAAGGGCTTCTTTTACCTCTACAAATTCTTCTTCAATTTTTCCTTCTATCTGATGTCTATTAGAGAAATCAAAACCTTCTTTTCTTGCATCCTCCTGAATATCAAACGCAGTTATCAATGCCGCAAGGACTTTTGCAATATCAACCGGGCTTCCCTTCTTTTCCTCTTTCTTAATTTTTTCCCACTGTTTCAAAACATCCTTGCTTCTCTTAACATTTGCTTTTCCAAAAACATGAGGATGTCTTCTGTACATTTTTTCAAATATAGCATTCATAACATCTTTTATAGAAAATTTTCCCTCTCCTTCAGCAATTTCAGAATGTAAAACAACCTGCAAAAGCACGTCTCCGAGTTCTTCCTGTATCCCTTCAAAATCATTCTTTTTTATTGCCTCCGCAAGTTCAAGTGGCTCTTCAATGAGCTCAGGGACAAGAGAAATATGGGTTTGTTCCCTATCCCAGGGGCACTGCCTCCTTAATAACTTTATAAGTCCATTAAAATTATAGAATGCCTTAAGCTCATCGTTTAGGTAGTATAAATCAATGCTTTTGTTAAATTGTTGCAAAAATGATTCTTGCTTAGCACTCAAAAATATTCCCATTTTACCTATTAAATTTTTCGCTTCATCTAACGTTTTACCTGTATAAACAAGATAAAGTGCGACGAAAAATAGACCTTTAGAAACACTTTTTTTAGAGTAAATTGAGAAGGGGAAATGAGCTTTTTTCAAAAAAGCCGCATAAAGGAGAAACTCCCTTAAATTAAATACGTCAGGCATTGCAGACTCTTTGAAATGAAATGAACGATACTCCATATCGCCTAATTTCCACTTTTCAGGAATTTTATCTCCAGTAACAGAAATTATTGCACGAACGCCGGTATTTCTAATTTCCTTTATTTCATTCTCCGTAAGAGAATTTCCAACTGCAATTTCATTTTCTATTATCCATTTATACATTTACACTTTCTCCTCTCAATAAATTTAAAACAAAATGAATTTGTCCTAATAAATTTCCATTGTTAACTTCAAAAGAAAGATAGTCTTTACCAAACCTGGTGCTCTCATCCAATTGCAAAAGTTCCTGCAGACTTTTAGGAGAAATCCGGTTATCTTTATTTATCGAAAGGAATACGCGTTTCCCTTCCTGAAAAATTTCTTTAACACCTACATTCCTCATAATCAATTCGCATTTTCCCACTTCTATGAGGTTTTTCACTTCTCTCGGAAGTTTTCCAAATCTATCAATAAGTTCATCCACAATTCTACCAATTTCAGCAGAATCAATTGCATTCGTAATTCTTCTATAATAATCCATCCTTTCGGAATTTAACGGAACAAAAGATGAAGGTATAAAATATTTTTCCGCAACACGTATTACAGCATCTTTAACAGGAGGTTTTTTCTCCCCCTTAAGCTCAGCAATTGCCTCTTCCAATAAATTTACATACATATTATAACCAACGGAAATAATGTGTCCGTGCTGCTCTTTTCCCAGAATATTTCCTGCACCTCTTAATTCAAGGTCTTTCATTGAAATTTTAATTCCTGCACCTATTCCAGTAAATTCTTTTATAGTTTGTAACCTTTCCTCAGAGATTGCACGCAGGCTTTTATCAGGGGTGAAAAAGAAATAGGCAAATGCATTTATATGTGAGCGCCCTATCCTCCCCCTGAGCTGATACATTTGAGATAACCCGAAGCTTTCTGCAACATCTACCAATAGAGTATTTACCGTTGGTATATCAATGCCATTCTCTATAATCGTCGTAGAAACAAGAACATCCGTATCGCCTTTATAAAATGCAAGCATTGCTTCTTCCAAATCCAACTTATCCATTCTCCCGTGCGCAACAGCTATTTTAGCATCTGGAACAAGTATCTTCAGCTTCTCTGCAAACGAATAAATACTCTCAATTCTATTATGCACCACAAAAACCTGGCCATTCCTGCCTAATTCAAACTCAACAGCCTTTTTTGCAACATCCCAGCTAAAAGGCATAACAAATGTTTTTACCGGTAACCTTCCCGGGGGAGGCGTATTTATCATAGAAATAGATTTTAAATTGACCAATGCGGAATGAAGCGTTCTTGGAATCGGAGTTGCAGTAAGAGTAAGCAAATCAATATTGGCCTTCATCCCCTTGATTCTCTCTTTGTCCCTTACACCAAACTTCTGCTCCTCATCTATAATGAGTAACCCTAAATTCTTAAATTTAACATCCTTTGAAAGTACTCTGTGAGTTCCCACCACTATGTCCATAGTGCCATCTTTCAACTTCCTTAATATTTTGTTTACATCTTTTTTAGAGGTAAATCGCGAAAGCATTCCAATTTCTACAGGAAAAAGGTGCAGTCTTTCCCTTAAAGTTCGTTCGTGCTGAAGAGCGAGAACGGTAGTAGGTACTAAAAAAGCTGTCTGTTTTCCATTCATAGCTGCACGAAATGCAGCCCTTATTGCAATTTCCGTTTTCCCGTAACCCACATCCCCGCATATAAGCCTGTCCATAGGCAATGGTTTTTCCATATCCTTAAACACTTCTTCCATAGCCGATTGTTGGTCATCCGTAAATTCGTACGGAAAGGAAAGTACAAGAACTTTTTCTTCCCTTGGAAAAGGTTTAAATTGAAAACCCCCTTTCAATTTTCTCTCTGCCTCAACACGGAGCATCCTCATCGCGAGTAAACGAGTGCTTTCAGCGGCTTTCTTCTTTGTTCCTTCCCATTCCGTCCCGTGAAGTCTATTCAGTGCAATGATTCTTCTATCCCCTATGTAGCGCTGAACAAGCCCGATTCGTTCCATAGGAACATATAATTTTTCCCCGTTTCTGTATTCTATAAGCATATACTCTTTCTCAACACCGTTCTGTTTAATTTCCTTAAGGCCTTTAAAAACCCCTATACCGAAGTCCTTATGCACAACATAGTCTCCAACAACAAGTTCTTCAATATTTGAAATCTCCCTACTAAAAATAATTTTCTTAGGGGTTTTGCGGAGTTTATAATGCGGAAACAGCTCTTTATCCGTTAAAATAAGAATATTTTCAGTTTCTATCCCTTTTTCCAAAAAACCTTCCAAAAGGTACAGGTCTTTTTTATTGGAAAGCTCATACTTAGGTACAAGTTCATAAAGGGAAAGAAGTTCTTTTACTCGCTCGTACTGTTCCGTGATGATTAGAACGCTTTTTTCTTTCAGGTAACTCAGTATAAAATCTTTTAATGAAGAAAGCGCGGAAAAGTTCTCAGGAATGCTTGTTATATCAAGGTTTATCGTATTGTCTATTGGAAAATTCAATAAACGCAACTCCTTCCCCTTGCTCAACAAGCGAACTGCATCTTTAATCCTACTTGTTTTAACAGGAAATATTTCATCCGCCTCCACGCTTTTCTTATAAATCTCCTCCGTTTCACCAAGAAACTTCTCAAATGTTACATTTCCGTAATAAATTTTTGCGAATTCCGGCGAAAAATCGACAAGTGATGGGTATCCTAACACTCCTCTATTAAAAAGAAATTGGGAATAATAATTTACTCCCACGTTCTCGTTTTTGCTTATTTCTTCAACATCCGACCATATGGAGTCATTCGAATATAGGTCGTTCTTTCCAACAACTTTTCCAATATTTTCTTTAAGCTTCATTAACTCTTTATCTGAGAGTCTTAAGAACGAAACGGGATAAATCACTACATCCTTTATTTTTTCCACGGAACGCATAGTTGCAAGATCAAAACACTTAATCTCTTCAATTCTTTCTTCGTTAAATTCAAAACGTAGCGGGTTATTCAACGAGTAGAGAAACAAGTCTACAATACTTCCTTTTACAGAAAACTCTCCTTTATCCGCAATTTCCAGCGCTCTCTTGTAACCAAACGTATTGAGCTTTCTTATAAATTTACTTTCGCTCATTGTTTTCCCTGTATTAACTGCCAGGCAATCTACTTTATTTTCAGGCAAAATGGCATCAAATAGCCCCTTTATAGAAGTAACAACTATTTTGTTTTTTTTAGAGTAAAACTGCTCAAAAAATTTCAATTTTTGCTCTACTATTTCCTGACTTACAATATCATTTTCATAAGGATAAATGCCAAACTCGGGGTTTAATAATGAGCTTTCTAAAATGCGATTCAGTGTTTTTGCCCTTTCCATATTATCAGTAATCACAAGAATGTTGTTTTCTTTAATCTCGTTTACAAGAGCAAGCAGCAATGCTCCACTGAGAGGGGAAAAGGATAATTTATTGTTTTTAGATATATTGTTAACAATATGTGCAGATTTAAATAAATTGTTAAACTTTATATTAAGCACTCTACTCCTTTTTCCGATTGAACATATTTTGCGCTAAATCGAGCCCTGAAAACATAATCTGTTCAGTTGCATCCGCCGCATCCACAACAGACTCATTGAACAAGATGGTTTCATTTTTCTTAAATCTGGAAAGCACATAATCCACCACATCCTCCTTACTACCGGGGCGGCCTATGCCAACACGCACTCTTATAAAGGAAGGACCTATTAGGGAAATTATTGAATATAGCCCCTTATGCCCTCCGTCACCTCCACCTCTTTTAATCTTTATTTCACCGAGCGGTAAGTCAAGATCGTCATGAATAATAATTATATTCTCATCGGATAATTCAAAGGCATCCATTAGCGGCTTCACCGCTCTGCCGGAAAGATTCATATATGTAAGAGGTTTTGCAAGCACAATTTTCTGCTCCTTTCCATTCCTTTTTACAATCCCTTCTCCAAAAAATGACTGAAATTTTATTTTCTTTAATAGAATGCGCCACCTTCGGGACAGCTCATCAACCACTACAAACCCGGCGTTATGACGAGTTCCTTTAAATTCATCTCCTACGTTTCCAAGCCCTACAATCAAAAACATTTTTCACCTCTTCCGCTCAAACTATTCTACAAATTTAACATTTTATTGCAAGAAAAGTAAAACCGTGTAAAATAATATTAGTTAAATTTAAGGAGGCAGATATGTCATCACTAATTTTATGGTTTTTGCTATTTATTGTAGTAATTATTATAGCATCCAAAAGTGTTATAATAGTGAGGCAAGCAACTGCAGTAGTCGTTGAAAGGTTGGGACAATTTTCAAGAAAACTCGGGCCAGGCCTACATGTCATCACTCCCTTTATTGAGTCCGTAAAAAAAGTTATAGACTTAAGGGAGCAGGTTTGGGATTATCCATCACAGGAAATTATCACTAAAGATAACGTAGGAGTAAAAATAGATAATGTAATGTATTATATGATAACAGACCCGGTAAAATCAGTTTATGAGGTGCAAAACGTAGATCAGGCAATTTTAAAGCTTTCTCAAACAGCTATCAGAAACATTTGCGGCAACCTTACACTGGATGAACTTCTTACGTCAAGAGAAAAAGTGAATGAAATACTTCGAAAAGACCTGGATAAAGCAACAGACCCTTGGGGGATAAAAGTTTCCAGAGTAGAACTTAAATCAATCAACCCACCCCCGGAAATTCAAGAAGCAATGACAAAGCAAATGAAGGCAGAGCGTGATAAAAGAGCAATGGTGCTTGAAGCAGAGGGGGTAAAACAATCTGCCATCTTAAAAGCAGAAGGAGAGAAACAAGCGAAAATCCTTTCGGCAGAAGGAGACAAGCAGGCAAAAATCTTACAGGCAGAAGGAGATGCACAGGCAACGATAACAGTTGCAAAAGCTAAGGCTCAAGCCGTAAAAGTATACTTTAACGGTATACACCAGGGAAATCCTACAAAAGACGTGATCGCAATCCAATATATGGATACACTGAGCAAGATGGCCAACGGTAATGCAGCTAAGATATTCTTACCATACGAATCCTCTGCATTGCTTGGCTCATTGGGCACAATAAAAGAAATTTTCAATAAAGATTCCATTAAAAAGACTAACAAAAAAGAATAGATGAAAAAGAAAAACACGGGACAAGTAATCGCAGTATCGCTATTTGTAATAATAACTATTTTGCTGGGTGCACTATATATATATTACAATAGTAGGACAGTGCCCAAAAAAACAGAAATGCAGTTATATTATTATGATCCGGTTTCAATGGAACTTATACCACAGAAAGTATCCATTGGGCTGCCAGAAAGTAAGGAGCTTGAAATAAAAAAGATTATAGAACAATTGAAGTATGCTACTCCAAATAGTGGTATGTTCCCTGTGATAAACAAAGAAGCTGATGTAAACTCAGCATATATTAAAGATGGAATATGCATAATCGATTTAAATAAATCAGCAACAGAGATTCAACCCATTAATGTAAAAAAAGAAGCAATCAGAGTATATGGAATTGTAAATACGCTTACGGAAATCCCGGGGATAAAAGCCGTGCAGATTCTGATAAACGGAAAGCAAAAGGAATATTTTTCGCACTATATAAACATAGAGAAACCTCTCACGCACTTATCTACTGCACTACCTCAAGGAAGGAACGTAAACCTGTATTTTGCTTCCCCTGATTCCAACATGCTTTTGTTAGAAAAGCGGGAAATCATTGCATCCCAAGACCCAATAGCCATAGGGAAAGAAATATTAAGAGAACTTCTTTTCGGATCCACTAATGGATTGAAAAATATGTTCCCAAGTGACGTGAAGGTTAACGATTTCTATATAAAATCAGGAGGGATAGGGGTTGTTGATTTCAGTAAAACAATTTTGGACCATAATGTAGGCTCGCATGGGGAGCAAATGATTGTGATGTCACTTGTAAATTCCCTTACAGAGCTGCCCGATATTCAATCTGTACAAATTCTTATAGGAGGAAAGCGGGTAAATACCCTGTTCGGAAGCGTAGATACATCTGTACCCATACAAAGATTTTTTGGGTTGACACAGGATAACACTGTCGTTGTGCCCTACTATATCTATACAATTAATGGCAAAGATTTCTTCTGCCCTACCATTGAAACAGTGGAATCCGATCAAAATCAAATAAAAGCACTTTTTGCGGCACTAAAAAATCCGCCTGAACCTCTAAAAACTTATCTGCCCTCTACTTCCATACTGAATTCCTATACAATAACGGAAAATGCAAGCACGCTTAGCATAAACATAAGTTGTGAGAAACTTAATCCTGATATGATAAACCAGATCGAACAAGAAATTGCACTTTCCTTTACTGAAATCCCGGGTGTTTCTCGCGTAGAAATTACGATAAATAACGGTAAAAAGGTGGAAGTGTCAAGATGAAGAAAAAACAGATAATCTACTCAGCAGATTTTGCCTATGCAGGTAAAACACACAAGAAAAAATATTCAATTGCCATAGAGGATGGAAAAATTATTGAGTCAGGTAAAAGAGAAGTGATAAAGGAACAATTTCCTTATGCAAAAGAGACAAAATTTGACGGCGCGCTGTATCCTGGATTTATTGATTCCCATTTACACCTGAACCAACTTGCGCTTTCCCTTACTACAACAAATGCAAAACAGTTTAATACATTCGAAGGGCTTAAAAAAGCAATTACGGAATGCAAAAACGATACTGCATACGTATACAACCTCAACTTTAATAAAGTTTCTGCCCCGGAATGGGAAGAACTCTTCAAAATAAATTGCCCCCTTTTTATTCAGAGCACTGATGAGCACTCTGTCTTTATAAATAAAGCTTTAATGAAAGAAAAAGGGGTGGTTATTAAAGAAATTCCCGGTGGTGAAATAGTAAAGAAAAATAGTAAATTTACCGGAATACTTAAAGATAATGCAATAAAGAATGTTAAAAACATCGTAAATAGGAAAGCCGAAACAGAAGGGATAGAAAAAGCAGAAAAGCTGCTGCTAATGAATGGTATTGTTGCCGCAACAAATTTTGACTATGAGCTTTTTAATACTCTTAGAGAAAGGGCCAACAAAATTCACATATTTCAAGGGATTCAATGTGACAAACTGAACGACGCAATTGAACAAAATTTCAAAACTGGGGAAGGTAGTCCATACTTCAGAATTGGGGCCGTAAAGTGTTTTCTTGATGGCTCCCTTGGCTCTCAAACAGCCCTTATGGAAGAAAACATATTTAATGGACTGTTAACTATCCCGGAAGAAGAATTTAGAACAATTGTTGAAAAGGCAAATAGAAACGGACTTCAAGTTGCAGTACATGCAATAGGAAGCAAGGCAGTACAAATTGCACTAAAAACGTTTAAAGAAAAAGGGAATCCGGAAATGAGAAATCGAATTGAACATTTACAATTCATCAATGAAAAGGATATTTCGCTGGTAGAAAAAACAGATTTCATAGCATCAATGCAACCTATGCATTTCAGTGAAGACTCAGAGCTGCTTCAAAAATACATTGGAGAATATAAATATGCATATTCATGGAAAACAGTATTAAATTTAGGCAAAGTACTTGCATTCGGGTCTGACGCGCCTGTTGTTCCTCCCTCTGTAATTAGAGGAATGGAATGCGCCATACACAGAGAAAATGGAAAAATTAAGCCTGATGATGCAATAACAGCCTATACCGAAGGGGGAGCAAGGGCAAATTTCTATGAGAGATATGGAGGAAGAATTGTAAGAGGGCTAAATGCCGATTTTTCCATACTGAGTAAACCTATCTCGGAAGAATCAAAATTCACAAATATTAAAACGTACGCAACAATTATTGGAGGGGACATAAAATGGACAGCGTAGAAATAAAAATCATAGGTTCAATACTTAAAGACAGGTTTCTTCTGTTAAATGCCATCAAAATTGGACTTTCTAAAGATTTATTCGAACAGAATGAACAAAAAGTATTAATCGACTACATAATAAAAAGTTACTCCCAGGTTAAAGAAACAACTGACATAGATATGATGAAACTAAATTTAGAAGAACAAAGTATCTATACGAAGAAAATGGAGGAACTTATAGAAGAAAGCTCAGCAGTAGAGCCTGTATCATTAGAAGTCTTGGTCAGTTACATTGAGGTCTTAAAGCGAAAAAAAGCAGAAAAAGAGCTATTCTCTATAAGTCAAAAAATCAGGGAATATATAGAAAGCAAATACAAAAAGGAAAATCTCACAGAATTTGCAGGAAATATAATTAACGAGATAAGAAATATAATTCAAGGAAGAACTAAAAAAATGATAAAGCCTATAAGGAC
>JALTHX010000100.1:0-10460 GCA_027076005.1 Caldisericaceae bacterium | reverse complement strand
AAGCTAATTCCAAATTTTGATAACACTTTAAAAGAACCCATCGTATTACCGGCGAAATTTCTTAATTTACTTGCCAACGGGTCTTCAGGTATTGCCGTGGGAATGGCAACAAATATACCTCCGCATAACTTCAGCGAGCTGATTGATGCGCTTGTAGAAATTATTGATAGAGAAAAACTGAAAAATGAAGCAATTGAGCCTGAAGAACTGCTAAAATTTATAAAAGGACCTGACTTCCCAACATCCGGTATAATCGTAGGAAAAACAGGAATTAAAGATTATTTTCTTACAGGAAGAGGAACCGTCACAATTCGGGGCAAGGGGCACGTAGAGCACATAAAACGCAGCAAAAGGGTACACTATGTAATAACCGAGCTTCCCTACGAGGTGAACAAATCCAATCTTGTTCAAAAGATTGCAGACCTTGTTCGTGCGAAACGTTTCACTGGTATTGAAGATATCAGAGATGAATCGGACAGGGATGGAATAAGGGTTGTAATAAAGCTTTCCCCTGATGTGAACATAAACGTTTTTGAGAATAATTTGCGCACTCACACACAGTTTGAGAAACGCTACGGAGTAATTCTCCTTGGCATTTCAAATAATGTGCCGAAAGTATTTACAATGAAAGAGCTTCTGCTTCAATTCCTTTCATTCAGAAAAGAAGTTGTTTTAAAACGTGCACGTTTCCAGCTAAAAAAGGCAGAAGACCATCTTGAAATTTTGAATGGCCTTGAAAAGGCAATTTTACATATTGACGAAGTGATAAAAATTATTCGCGGTTCTGACAATTCTCAGGCTGCAGCTGCAAAATTAAAGGTTTTACTTGGTATTACTGATGTTCAGGTTAAAGCGATTCTTGATATGAAACTGTCGCGCCTTACTAACCTTGAGCAGAAAAAGCTTACGGATGAAATTAAAAACACAGAGCAAAAAATTTCCGAACTTAACGCATTGTTGCAAAACGAAAGCATATTGTGGAATAAAATTAGAGACGATTTGTTCCGTGTAAAAGCAAAATTCGGTGACAAGAGGCGCACGGAGATTATAAATGAGGAAGGCAGCATTGATATTGAGGATCTAATTGAGAATAAACCGGTGGTAATCTCTATAACGAAAGATGGATACATAAAGAGAATGCCGGAAGGCTCTTTTAAAATTCAGAGGCGTGGTGGTAAAGGCGTAATTGGCCAGAGCAGCAGCGAAGAAGATTCTCTCAGTGACGTCTATTCCGCAACAACGAAGAGCGGGATGCTGTTCTTTACCAACAAAGGTAAAGTTTATAGCTTGAAAGTTTATGAAGTCCCCGCGTCAAGAAGGGAAGCAAAAGGGACATCCATTTACAGACTTATTCGCCTTGACAGCGATGAGAAAATTACGGCGGCAATTCCCCTTACCAACCAAACTTCTGCAAAAAGCTTGCTTCTTGTAACTAAGTACGGAACAGGCAAAAGAGTAAATATTAAAAATTTTGAAAGGGTAATGAGTTCCGGGAAAATCGCGATAAAACTATCCGAAAAAGATGAGCTTGCCGTAGTCGTGCCTCTTAAGGACGAAGAGGACTATATTATCATTACCGCTCGGGGATATTCCGTTAGGACATCTTCAAAAGAAGTTCGAGAAATGGGAAGAATCGCCCAGGGCGTAGGGCTTATAAGGCTTGTAAGAGGTGATTATGTTGTAAGCGCTGTTGCTGCAAGCGAAAATTCTCAGCTGTTCATTGTTACAGAAAAGGGCTACGGGAAAAGGACAAAATGGTTAGATATAAGAAAAATTAAGAGAAGAGGAAAGGGTGTTAAGTGTATAAGGGTAAATGAAAAAACGGGCCCGGTTAAAGGAACACTCATAGTAAACGATGACGATAAAATTGTGGTGATGTCTAAAAATGGAAACGTAATAAAATTTGAAGTATCCTCTGTTAGAGTAATGGGAAGGACTGCTATGGGCGTAAGAGTTATTAAGTTTAAGCAGTCTGATGATGCTGTTGCCTCAATAGATACGACTTCCGAATAATATGAAAAAAGAGCAAAAAGAAAGTGTTGAAGCTGCAGCTCTGATTACCGTTGCTGTATTATTGATTCTATTCTTTATCTTTTTGCTCTATAAAGTAAGGGTAGTGATTCCACCTATCCTCTACGGGGCATTTATTGCTTATCTTCTGTTACCTATCACTGATTTCTTTAATAAAAAAATACCCCGTTTCCTTGCTTCAATTTTATCCATTTCTATTCTAATATTTATTTTATTGTTACTTGGATATCTACTTATACCCCAGGTTACCAAACAGATAGGCGAAGCAATAGTTCGCATTCCTGAAATTACGCATTCTGTAATAGATTATATAAATGGCATCGTTGCGCTCGTTCCGGGCGCAAAGGAAGGTAATTTTACAAATAATTTTCTTTCAAGTATGTCTGCAAATATAGAATCTAATTTAACAAGTTTAATGCAAGGTGCTACAACACTTGTTTTAAGACGTGTGTCTCTGATTCCTTCCGTATTTGTTTCATTTGTTCTTGCTTTTTTCTTTATGAAAGACTCACATTTACTGTTTAGCATTTCGTCTAATTTTTTTGACGGAAAAAAGAATAAAGACTGGGTTCTCTTCTTAAAGGAATCGGATAAAGATGTCCGCGACTACTACAGTGTAATTTTGCTTATCGCTCTGAGCACTGGTGTTATAATGGGGCTAATGAGTTACTTTGTCGGTGTTCCGTATTATATAATGATAGGGGCTATGGATTCTATTTTAGAGCTTTTGCCCTATATAGGCCCAACAATTGTGTTTACGGTAGGGTCAATCTTTGCTCTGTTCGTATCTTGGAAAACATTTATACTTTTTGCGATTTTTTTCTTCGCAATAGAAATAGTTCAGTCTCAAATTGCAATTCCTCATTTTGCCGGTGAGAGAATAAACCTGCCGCCCCTTGCCGTAATCCTTATAATTATTTTCGGCGGGGCAATCGGAGGAGTTTTAGGGGTGGTAATTGCCGTGCCTTCTTTTCTTATTGGAAGAAACGCGATAAGGTATTTTTACCCCAAAGTTTACAGTATGTTTACACACTCTTGACAAAAAGTATAATTTCAATACACTTAAACAGTTAAAATTACACTTATGAAAGGCTTACCAGTACCTTTTATAGTGACAGGAGGTTATTTATGGAAGAAGCAATTATAAAAACTGGCGGACATCAGTATAGAACGAAAGCTGGTGACGTGATTAAAGTTCAGAAATTAGATGGAAAGGTCGGTGACAAAGTTAAGTTTGACACTGTCCTTATGATTAGAAATGATGACGGTATCACAATCGGTACTCCCAACGTAGAAAATGTCTTTGTTGAGGGTTCTATTGTAGAACAAGGCAGAGAAAAGAAAATCACTGTTTTTTACTACAGAAACAAAACAAGAAACAGAAAGAAGAATGGCCACAAGCAACCTTTTACAAAGGTAAAAATTGACAGAATTGCAAGTGAGGTGACCGATAATGGCTAGGAAAAAATCCAGAACAAACGGAAGAGATAGTAATCCTAAATATCTTGGAGTAAAACTCTATGATGGGCAGAAAGCAAAGGCCGGAAGCATTATTGTGCGTCAAATCGGAGAAAAGGTAAAACCGGGAAAGAACGTAGGAGAAGGAAAAGACTATACATTGTTTGCCCTTAAAGAAGGGCTTGTAAAATTTGAGAAGAAAAGACATCTCACGCTCGTTCATATATTAGAGGAGCAATAGATACGGGTAGTAAGTTTATTGACTATACCTATATAGTCGTGAGGAGTGGAAAAGGCGGAGACGGTGCTGTAAGCTTCAGGCACGAACGCTTTGCTCCTCACGGCGGTCCTGATGGTGGTAACGGTGGTAACGGTGGAAGCGTTATAATTCAGGCTACCAGCAAACTTGACACATTAGATTATTTTGTGCATCATCACCATTTTTTTGCTGAAAAAGGAGAAAATGGTAAATCATCAAATAAACACGGGAAAACCGTAAAAGATCTCATAATTCAAGTGCCAGTCGGTACTATTGTTATTAATAGAGACACAAACAGAGTTATTGCGGATTTGAATAAAGATGGAAAAAGTATTGTTGTAGCAAAAGGTGGAAAAGGTGGAAGAGGGAATAAAAGTTTTGCAACTTCCACAGAGCGTGCCCCGCATTACAGTGAAAAGGGAGAAGATGCTGAAGAAAAAAGGCTTGAGCTAAGGTTAAAACTCATTTCTGATGTAGGAGTTGTAGGTTTCCCCAATGCCGGTAAATCCACTTTGCTTACAAGAGTTACTAATGCACATCCCACGGTAGCAAATTACGCCTTTACTACGCTTTCACCAAAGATTGGCGTTGTGGACCTTGGAATGGGCAAGCGATTCGTAATGGCCGATTTACCGGGGCTTATTGAGGGTGCCAGTGAAGGAAGAGGTATGGGTAACGAATTTCTTTCCCACATAGAGCGTACAAAAGTTTTGTTATTTCTCATAGACGGAAGTGATAAAAAACAAATTTTTCCGACGTATAATGCTTTACTTAATGAGATGCAAAAATACAAAGATGAACTTTTAAATAAAAAACGGCTTATCGCAGTAAACAAAATAGACCTTTGGAATGTAAAGCGAGTAAAGGAACTAAAAGAAAAGTTTGAAAAATTGGGCGAGGAGGTATATTTTATCTCGGCACTCAATGGAATGAATCTACAGGACTTGCTGGAAAGGCTGTATGAATTCGTAAAGAAAGCAAAGCCAGAGGAAATTGTTCATGAAGAAGAAACAATAATTTCTTTAACTGACAAAGAACTGAAGAAATTCTTAAAGATAGAGCAAATAGAGCCGCATACGTTTAGCGTATCACAAGAAGAGATAGAACGTAGAGTCGAGCTTACGGACTTCGAGCGTATGGGCAGCGTTGCTGAACTTTTACGCTTTTTCGATAAAATAAACCTCGACAGAGAACTAAAACGTGCCGGTGCAAAAGAAGGAGACAGAATCGTAATAGGTAGTAAGAGTTTTATATACAGAGAAGATGGAAAGAAGTAGAATTGGAATATTCGGTGGTGCGTTCAATCCCATTCATACAGGGCATCTCTTTATTGCAAAAGAAGCAAAACGTATCTTTTCGCTAAAAAAAGTAGCCTTTGTCCCCACGGGAAATCCTGCCTTTCAAAAAGAGGGGCTACTTGATAAAAATACACGCACAAAGCTCGTTGAACTATCCATATCTAATAATAAAGACTTCGACCTCTCCCTATATGAAATTAAAAAAAATACAACTTCTTATTTTATTGAAACGCTTAATTATTTCATAAAACTTTATCCGGAGAAAGAATTTTTCACAATTCTTGGGGAGGACACTTTTTTAAAGTTTCACTTGTGGAAAGAGCCGAAAGAAATTTTAAAGAAAACCAACTTAATCGTTGCGAAGCGGTTTGAAGGAAACTTTTCCAATTCAAAAGAATATATGAACAAGCACTTTGAAGAATTTAAAGAAAAGATTTTTTTTATGAATCATCCGCTTTTCCCTGTTTCTTCCACTTTGATACGACAGAGAATTCACGAAGGGAAATTTATTTCTTATCTTGTGCCCGAAGCTGTTGAAAGAGAAATTTTAGTAAATGGATACTATAAAAAAAATTGAAGCGGCAGTTAAAAAGATACTTCCTGAAAAACGATTTCAGCATTCCAAACGTGTTTCTGAGATGTCGCAACTGCTCTATAAAAAATGGGGCGGAGATAAAGACAAGCTTGTAATTGCTGGCTTACTGCACGATATAGCACGCGACATACCTACGGATAAGCTTATTGAGATTGCAAAAGAGAATGGGTATCATATAGACGGGATAGAGTATGTGAACCCTATTCTACTCCATGCTCCTGTCGGTGCAATGATTGCAAAAAATAAATTTGACATTAAAGACGAAGACATCTTGAATTGCATTAGATACCACACAACTGGGAGAAAAGGCATAACTCTGAACGAAGCTATTATTTACGTTGCTGATTTTATAGAATTAGGGCGTGATTTCCCCGATGCCGAGAAAGTTCGCAAAATTGCCTTTAACAATCTGAGAGAAGCTGTTTTAGAAGAAACCCACTTGAATGTATGTTATCTTATGAGCATAGAAGCTCCCATTCACCCAAGAACCGTTGAGATGTTTAACGATTTACTAAAAAAAGAATTGACTAAAACAGAAATAAAAATATAATGTATTAGTCAAAGCGGGAGTAGCTCAGGGGTAGAGCACTGGCTTCCCAAGCCAGTTGTCGCGGGTTCAAATCCCGTCTTCCGCTCCATAAGGCGCCGTCGCCAAGAGGTAAGGCAAGGGTCTGCAAAACCCTTATCGTCGGTTCGAGTCCGACCGGTGCCTCCATTGATTTACTGCCGGGGTGGCGGAACAGGCAGACGCACGGGACTTAAAATCCCGCGATGGTGACATCGTACCGGTTCGATTCCGGTCCCCGGCACCACCTTAAAGAACATTTTTGAGGTTAATTTTATAAAGTCCATTAGCTGTAAATCATATGCAACGTATTGTTGTTTTTAATTGTATTTGTATCTATTCTTACTGTAATTTTATCATAATTAATCACACATCTAATGCAAAAAAAACTATTTTGGGAAACCCACAAGATCCTTTTAGTAAAAGTTAAGTAATGGCTCTAATAAGAATAAATTAAATTTGATAAGTAGCATTTTTCAAAAATGATAAGTAACCTTAAAAACAAACAATTCGAAGTTATTGTATAAAAGGAACGTTGTGATATAATAATGTTAAATAATATTTTAAGAGGTGGCAAGTAATATGATTGATGATAGGAAAATAAGAATTCCAAATCCTGAGTGGGGAAGCAACCTTGTTAGTGTTATTTTAGCACTCGAAAAGCTCAGGTCGAGTAAGCTTGTTGGTGATGTCCCACCCTGGATATTTTTTCAGTTAAAAAGTATCTTTCAGATTCTTGAGACACTTGGTTCTGCAAGAGTTGAAGGGAACAATACTACACTTGCGGAATACGTTGAAAAAATTATAGAGCAATCTGCCCACACCGATGAATCTCAGAGAGAGATAGAGAACCTTGATGCTGCAACTCAGTGGATTGAAAAACATACCAATGAAACCACTAAGTTTGACAGGGCATATATGTCCGAAATCCATAAACTTGTCGTAAAGGACCTCACACCTCCCCCCTCCGGCGAAGGCTCAATGTACCCGGGAGAGCTTCGGAAGGTTAATGTTGAAATAAGAAAATCTTTGCATAATCCTCCCGATGTATCTGTATTAAGAGATTACTTCGAATCATTTTTAGAATTTATCAATAGTAATTGGACTGAGCAATACCAGCTCCTTATGATAGCCATTGCTTACCACAGGTTTGCATATATTCACCCGTTTGATAATGGCAATGGAAGGATGGGCAGATTGCTTAACTATGCTTTACTTATTAAGTTTGGCTTCCATGTAAAGAGTGGAAGAATAATAAATCCGTCGTCCATTTTCTACAGCGATAGAAACAAGTATTACAAATACTTATCAAAAGCCGATTCTTTGCAGGATAAGGATGTACTCCAATGGGCGGAATATTTTTTATCAGGTCTGAAAAGCGAAATTGAAAAAGTAGATCACCTTCTTTACAGAAAATACGTTCAAGAAAAACTATTACTGCGAGCAATCTCATTTTCTCTTGACAGAAAGCAAATTACAGATAAAGAATACCGTATCTTGAAATATCTCACCTCAAAGGATGATTTGGCAATGAAGTCAGGGGAATTAAAGAATTTCGGTATAAAAAGCTCTGTTAAGAAATCACGTACTATGAAAGAACTTAGAGAGAAGAATATAATTAGACCAATAAAAAATAACGGGAGAATTTATACTATTAACTTTGTAAACAGTTATCTCCTTCGGGGTATAGTGGAATCGCTAAGAAGAGAGAATTTCATCCCGGAATTTTTAAACGAAAAGTAAAATAAAACAACCTTTTTTATTTTTATAACTTGTTTCTTTGATCTCTATATATTCAAACCTAATTATGATTATTGTTCAATATCTTCGCTTTCTTCTTGTTCGTTTAAGTTAGGCAACGCACTTTTGCTTTTTGCCTCTATGTCATTTAAAACAGAGTCCAGCTTATCCTTTCTTGTAGTGGAAACCTCGTTAAATACTTTCCGGAGCTTATCAATCTCTTCATCTATTTTGTCAAACTTGGCTGTGAAGTTTCCCCATTCCTTATTAAATTTTTGCATCAGTGCCATTATTTCTTTTGATGTTTTTTCAAGCACATAGTAATTAGATGCTTGCCTTACGACAGAAAGCATAGCATACAGGTTATTTGGCGAGCAAAGCACAATTTTGCTGCTTAAAGCATCATCTATTATGCTTGGATTTTCGGCAAGAAGAAAAGAGTATACTGCTTCACTTGCGATAAAAACAATAGCGAAATCAACTGTATTTTCATTAACGTAATCTCTTCCTGCAACGTCTTTAATTGTTTTCTTAACGTCTTTTAAAAACTCTTTCTTGAATTGGTTTTTTTCTGTTTCATTCTGGGCTTCAACATATTTCATATAATTATCGAGGGAGAATTTTGCATCAAGATTGATTTTCTTTCCGTTCGGAAGGAAAAAAGTAAAGTCAGGCCTTCCCAATTCGGTAGTTTTCTGCCTGACATAGTTAACGTTCTCTTGCAACCCTACAAGGTTTATAATATCATCCACCATTCTTTCTCCCCACCTTCCGCGCACTTTTGGGTTCGTGAGGTATGATTTCAATGTTTTTGTATTGTTGTTTATCTCGTTAAGTGCTAAAAGCTTGTTGGAGATTTGCCCATACTCCTCTTTAATATTTCCCAACGAAGAGATAAGCTTATCCATACTATCAACAACTGATTGAGAAACAGAGGACTTAATTGAATCTTGCATTCTTGAAAGCTTTGACAGAAAAATAATTACAATAATGAGCACAATTAAAATTGCTGCGCTGATAATGATTCCAACTAACATACTTTCATTCATTTTATCTTACCCTCCATAATATTTATTCTACCTTCTTTGCAAACTATTTCCAAATTTATTTTGGTGAGTTTTTCTGTAAAATTAAAACATATTATATTTAAGGATAGGTGTGCAGCATCTATATTTATTAGCAGGGCATTTCCAGTCAAATGTTATATACGTATATACTTTCTAATAGGGAAGTTACTAAGTATATACCAAATTGTGTGTCTTCTGGTAATAATCTGTCCTGAAACTTAAATTATTTAAATGCAAAATAGCTGCTATTCTTATTTTGTGAGTGGCTTATTTAAAATTATTTTTTGATAAGTGCAACGTTATTTTTAGAATGAGCAAAAAGACTTGATTTTTTATCGTAATTCTTTACAATAGTAGTAAATACACACTCTCTGGATTCTGTGGATGGTGCACCTAAAAGGTGCTTCCAAGGAGAAGAAAGAGGGGAGGAAAAACTATAGGAGGTAACAAAGATGGCAGTAGTAACTATGAAAGAGCTCCTCGAGGCAGGGGCACACTTTGGGCATCAAACGAAAAGATGGGACCCAAGGATGAAAGGCTATATTTATGCAGAACGTAACGGCATTCATATTTTTGACCTTAGAATTACAGTAAAAAAAGTTGAAGAAACCTACAATTTTGTATCTAATCTTTCCAAGGAAGGCGGAAAAATTATTTTTGTAGGCACCAAAAAAGCAGCCCAGGATATCGTAAAAGAAGAAGCGGAGCGTTGCGGAATGTATTATGTAAATCAACGTTGGGTTGGAGGGCTTCTTACAAACTTTAGCACTATCAGAGCAAGGATAAATAAGCTTAAGGAGCTTGAGAAATTGGAAGAAGAAGGATACCTTGAAACGATTTCCATTAAAGAGAAAGTGAAAATTCAAAGAGAACTTTCTAAGCTTCGAAAACTTTTTGAGGGTGTGAGAAATATGGCTTCTGTACCTAATGCCATTTATATTACAGATACACACAAGGATAGAAGTTCCTTACTTGAAGCAAGAAAACTTCACATCCCTGTAATTTCTATTGTGGATTCAAACTCAAATCCTGAGGAAGTAGATTATCCTCTCCCAGGAAATGATGATGCAATTCGGTCATTAAGGCTATTTACTTCAACTATTGCAAATGCCGTTATTGAAGGCCGTGAAGGTAATGCAGAGGAAGAAAAAGAAGCAAAGGAAAATCCTGAAGAGATATTGGAAGCAGAACTTCAGGGAGATGTAAAAGAAAAATTTTAGAAATGGAGAGGTGAGTTATGAATTTAGATCTTATTAAAGAGTTACGAGCAAAAACAGGTGCAGGCATCAGTGATTGCAAAAAAGCACTTACTGAGGCAAATGATAATATTGAAAAAGCAATTGAAATTCTAAGAGAAAGAGGTATTGCCAAAGCTGTAAAAAAGGCAGGAAGAGTAACCAATCAAGGAATAGTTTCTGCTTATATCCACGCTGGCTCTCAGCTTGGT
>JALTHX010000099.1:0-3539 GCA_027076005.1 Caldisericaceae bacterium | reverse complement strand
ATTGATTTTGTAATGAGTCCAGAAGGTCAGTCAATAGTTGAACAGGTAGGATACATCGCAGTAAAACCCACTAAGTAATTATGAAGAAGAGAGCGATCATAGAATATTTTTTGCCTATTTTTGGCTATATTGCTGTAATTGCTCTTTTTGCAATTGCATTTACTATATTTGGAGAAGGCATTTCTACCTTTAAGGAATTTTCGTTGTGGCAATTTCTCACGGGCCTTGTGTGGCGTCCTGCTGCCTCTCATATTAAACTTGGCTCTGTCCCTTTACTTTTTTCCACTTTAATCGTCTCAAGCATTGCCATGTTTATAGCTGTTCCGCTTGGGATTGCAACGGCTGTTTATATTGCAAAACTTGCTGGTAATAACGTAAAAGACATTTTGAAACCGCTTATTGAGCTTCTTGCTAGTATTCCATCAGTTGTGTATGGGTTTTTCGGAATTGTTTTTATGGCGCCTCTTGTTCAGAAATTATTTCATCTTCCAATTGGTCAAACAGGGTTTACTGCTGGTATAATACTGGCTTTTATGGCCCTTCCTACAATTGCCAGCATAGCTGAAGATGCGATTACTGCTGTGCCATCCGATATTGAAGCAGCGTCATTTGGGTTGGGTGCCTCTAAATTTGAAACTTTAACTCATATCGTGATTCCTGCAGCTATGCCGGGGATAATTACCGCAATCTCCTTAGGGTTTGGCAGAGCAATAGGGGAAACGATGACTGTATTGATGGTTGCAGGTGGCGCACTGGGTATGCCTCACTCTATTTTCAGTCCTATGAGGCCGATTACTGCAACAATTGCAGCAGAAATGGGCGAAACACCCGTAGGCAGCTTGCATTACCATGCGCTTTTTGCCCTTGCGGCAGAACTTTTCGTTCTTGTTATGGTGTTTAACCTAATTGCTGAATATTACCACAAAAAGTTTTCTATGCTTAGGGGTTAGATTATGGATAAAACAAAGAAAGAAAATATTGCATTTTTTATTATAAAAATTCTTGCTTATACCTCTGTTGTTTTTCTCGTTGCCTTAGTTGGCTATATAGTGCTTAATGGATTTAAGGTTATTAATTTACGCTTTCTTACGGATGTACCCAGAAACGGTATAACGGAAGGGGGTATTTTCCCTGCGATACTCGGGACCTTTTACCTTGTTTTTGTTTCGTTTCTCGTTGCCGTTCCAATAGGGGTTTTATCTGGCATTTATCTTGCGGAATATTCACCAAATAGTGGATTAACACGATTCATTCATGTTTCTATAAATATGCTTTCCGGTGTTCCGTCTGTTGTATTTGGCCTTTTTGGCCTCGCGGTATTTGTTAATAAATTTCATTTTGGCGTTTCTATCCTTTCAGGTGGCCTTACTCTTGGAATATTGATATTACCTACAATAATACAGGCAACCATTGAGGCGCTGAATACTGTTCCATATTCTTTCAGAGAAGCGTCTTTCGGTATAGGTGCAACAAAATGGCAAACAATTAAGGACATAGTACTTCCTACCGGGATGCCTGGAATACTTACAGGGGTAATACTAAGCATAGGGAGGTCCGCCGGCGAAACTGCTCCAATTCTTTTTACGGCAGCAACATTTTATACGGGAAGACTGCCAAAAAGCGTATTTAATGAAGTGATGGCACTTCCTTATCTCATATATGGTCTGCTTACCGAAGGTACTTTTCCTGACAAGCAGATACCGATTGCATATGGTGCAAGTACTGTACTTTTATTGTTTGTTTTTGCTTTAAGCTTTGTAGCAATTATAATAAGAATGAGGAGTAGAAGGAGAAAGAAATGGTAAAGATAAGAGCTAAAAACTTAAAACTATGGTTTGGAAATAAAGAAATATTGAAGGGAGTTTCTATAGATGTTCCAGAAAATTCCGTTGTTGCAGTAATTGGTCCGTCAGGGTGTGGGAAATCTACATTTTTACGCTCGTTGAACAGAATGAATGATTTTATAAAAGAAACAAAAATAGAAGGAACAGTTTTACTCGACGGTAAGAATATATATGATAAAGATATAAATGTTTTTGATTTGAGAAAAAGCGTAGGAATGATTTTTCAGAAACCTAACCCATTTCCGAAATCCATTTATGAAAATATTGCTTACGGATTAAGAATCCACGGGATAAAAGATAAAAAAATTATTCAACAAACTGTGGAAGAATCTTTGAAAGACGCAAATTTATGGGAAGAGGTAAAAGATAAACTCTTTGAAAGTGCTTTTTCTCTCTCTGGTGGGCAACAGCAACGTCTCTGCACGGCACGTGCTCTTGCTATAAGACCGGAAGTAATATTAATGGACGAACCTGCCTCTGCACTTGACCCTATTGCAACAAACAGGCTGGAACACCTTATAGAGAAGCTCAAAAGGAAATATACAATTGTAATTGTTACTCATAATATTCAGCAGGCTGCACGAATTTCTGATTATACGGCATTCTTATATATGGGTGAACTTATTGAATATGACAAAACAGAAGTAATGTTTACCGCACCTAAAAATAAGCGTACGGAAGAATATATTATGGGAAAATTTAGCTAAAAGGAGATAGATATATATGTTAGAAAAAAGAATCTCGATATTAAAAGAAAAGCTTTTGAAAATGGCAAATATTGCCGAGGAAATGGTAAATGACAGCATGAAGGCACTTGTTGAAAAAAAAGTGGAACTTGCACAGAAAGTAAAATTTGAGGAAGAGCCTATTGTAAATAATCTTGAGATAGAAATAGATGAATATGCGATTGAAACACTTGCTCTGTTCCAACCAAAGGCAAAAAATCTCAGAACTGTTGTTATGATATTAAAAATGAATAATGATCTTGAGCGAGTGGGTGATCTCGCTACTAATATTGCCGAATTTGCATTGGACCTTATTCCACAACCGGATGTTAAACCTTATATTGATTTACCGCGTATGTCAAGTATTGCCGTTCGGATGTTAGACGATGCAATAACAGCATTCATATCTCAGGATTCAGTATTAGGCAGGGATGTATGCACCCGCGATGATATCATTGACAAATTGAATGAGCAGATCATCAGGGAACTTCTCACATTTATGATTCAAGACCCAAAGACAGTAGGGCGGAGTTTGCTTATCATACGAATTTCTGAAAATCTTGAACGAATTGCAGATCTTGCAACAAATATCGGAGAGGATGTCGTATATATAGTGGAAAGCGAGGTAATAAAACACAAGCCAAAGAAATAATTTATTTGGCTTGTGCTCCTTTGAGGAATTTTTCAACGAGTTTTTAATGTTGCTTGCCGCAGTTATTATTACTATTGTTTTTCGTTAGTCATTTTTGCTGAATGCCTTTGTCTTTCGCAAAGAGTACACTTTAATTCCTAAATTGTCTAAAATAACTTTACTTGACAGGTAATAATTTTTGTGTATAATATAGAACCCACCCCAGGTGGGGTGGAATATGCCGAATGGCGAAAGGAAGTGATAAATATGATGTTTGATGGAATGATTGGTCACGGAGGTCTGTTAGAGTTAGGCCCCATTTTATGGATTGTACTATGC
>JALTHX010000098.1:0-3578 GCA_027076005.1 Caldisericaceae bacterium | reverse complement strand
CTATTTCTGGATCTTTTTTGCGGGTCGAAGCTACTTCTTGCCAGTAAACATCATCTGCTAAGAGTGTATCTCTAAAAACAACCTGGCCCCGGTAATTCATCATCTAATTTTACCAAAAAGGCGGTCTATTTTTAACCATTCTCTTTACTTCTTAAGAAGGCTAAATCTGCTGGTGTATTGATGCCATAATGAATGACTTTGGTAGGACAAACTCCTACTTGTTCTTGTTCTTCACGAAGAATCATGTTTGTAATCTTAGCCTCTCTCTTTTCCGCTATAGCTAGGCGACACTCTTGCTCGCTGGCTTTTCTTAGCCATGCTAATTGGGCCACAAAAATGCCGCAAAAAATGCCTTTTCTAATTTCCGGGCGTTCCAACCTTGCACTGGATAATTCTTGTCTTCTTACTCTGCCTAGCAGCTTATTTTGATTATTATATAACCATACATAAGGGCTTTTCTGATTACTCACTTCTTCTAGCAAGATGGTTACTTCATTTCCCTTTGTTTGATGCTCTCTAGATAGTTTTAAAAGTTCCTCTTTTCTTAATCCAAACAAGTTATCGGCATTGCAACATAGTATGTTCTCCCCCTCGTCCATTGTGTCCAAAGCAATTCTGATGGCATCAGCATTGCCCCATGGATATTCCTGAATTAAAACAACACCTTGGCTCATTAGGGCTTTGGCAAAAATTGTTTGCCAGCGAGGAGAGGAAATAATTACAATTTTAGTACTGGGAAATGCTTGCTTGACAGCGTTCAAGCCTTCGTATAAAGAATTGCTTTGTTTTACTGGTAGCAATTGCTTGGGCAGTTTTTCCCTAAGGGTGATTTCTTCTATTCTTTGCCCTCTACCTCCTGCTAGGAATAAGGAATGGGTGATCTCTCTTTCTCGAAGAGACATTTGAGCTAAGGTAATTTAAGAATGCCCGATTTCTTAATCATTTTGCCAGCGATATTTTTCTGGGAAGGTATTAAATGGCTGTTTTTTAAGAATTGTATAAATGGATTCTGATAATTCATTTGGAGTTGGAAATAATTCAGTGTTAGATATTCCAATGATGCTGAGGATGGGGATAAATTGTTTTTCCCAAAGTTCATTTAGAGCTCTTTGGATTCCTTCCCGCGTGAAACCGTCCTCGCTCCAACTAATTAGCATTTCGAGCAAACTTGTTTCTAAATTAAAAATAGCGTCAGTGAGTGAGTAATAACCTGCCCTTTCGTAGAACGATGGGCCTTTTTTGAGTTCCCAAATCCTTGATTGGAAGTATTTCTTGAGGGTATCTGTCCAAGCTACAGCCACTGTTTTTAGACCCATGTAGATAGAAGCAACTTGTGGGGATACTATATACTCGTGATATCCTTCAAAGGGATTACGGGTAATTAACCTACCCTCTTCGTCTAGGTAAGCTTGCATTGGAATACCGTCGAAAATGCGAAGGGCTTTAGAGAGCGTTACGCTGAAACCTCTGCGCTTGAGGAAAGCTAAATCCTGCTTCAGAGTTTGGAGTGACGTGTAGGGATTAAAAATCATGAAACCGATCACTATACTCATATTATGTTTTTGAATAAGGTCGATTGCTTTTTCTATTTCTTCGATTGTTTCGTCTTTCCGGAATTTCGCCAACACTTCGTTATTTGAGCTTTCCACACCGATTAAAATGCGTTCAAACCCTGCTTGTTTCATAAGAGGGAGAATTGTAGGATCGGCAAGGATATCGTTCCCGCGGCAAAAAGCCATTAAGCTTAAATTTAGCCCTCTTTTGATAATGCCAGAACAAATTTTAGCCACATGTTCCCGTCCCTTTTTACCCGGTCCAAAAACATTGGGGTCGTTAAATTTAAAAACGCGTATTCCGTATTGGCGATTGATCTGAGCGATTTCTTCTACAACTTCTTCTGGGTTTCTTCCTCTCCAGCGCGGTCCGTTGGATGAGAAGGATTCGAAGGTGTAATTGCTGCAGAAACTACACCGCCCGTAGCAACCACGACTGGAGAGAATTGTGGCATAGCCAGTTTTTCGAGAACAGAATTCTAAATAGTCTCGCGATGGGGGAGGAAAAACTGAGGGGTCAATTTTGTTTGGTTTAGAATAAATGACGGTCCCGTTTTGAGAAAAAGCAAGGCCTGGGATGCCTCTCCATTCCTGGCCGGTTAAAACGGCTTGGCTTAATTTAGTTAATGTTTCTTCCCCCTCGCCCAAGACGATACTATCTATTAGGTTTCCTAAACGATGTAAAATAGTCCTATAACTTAGGGTTGCTGTGATTCCCCCTAGGGTAATGTGCGTTTCTTTTAACCCCTGTTTTCTTACTGATGTAACAATCGTTTCGGTGGAGGGAAGAGCTCTTTGAAGCACGGAAATGCCTAATACTTTGGGTGCCCGTTTCAAAATATCGTCAACGACTGTTTCCAACGGTAAGGCTTCGACATCGGCATCGAGAATGTCCGTACATATTCCATTTCTTCTTAATTCTGAGGCTAATACCATAAGGCTCATTGGCTCCTTCGGGTTATAATCAGGCTCTCTTCCCGTGTGGTAAAGAGGGGGCATAATAAGCAAAACATCACCTTTTCTTTTTATGCTTTCCTTGCCCTCAAAAGCAGCCATTTTTGATAGTATAGCATTTGCTAAACGGATATTCTAGTCTCACCCAATTGGAAAATCGGACTGAAAACGAACAAAAATGACAACAAAATAGACAACAAGCCTGCCCCATTTCCGCTGATGCCTGCAATGGTAACTATTGATATCTCTTTTCTTTATTACCTTTTTAATTGAGGCTTACACGTATTTGATTGACAATACCCATTTTTTAACCTCCCTCCATAGTGAGAAAAAGTAATAACCTTCACCATGGAGGCTAGTATATCCTCTTGGAGACATTGAATTATGATCTAACAAGAACACTTTGGGAGACAAAAAATATGATCTAACACGGGCTTCCTCATTAAGTTCAGGAGTGTTGTATAATAGTTTTAAGGGTTTGTTATTATGTTCAGTTAAACAATTATAATGAGTAAAGCAAAAAACATTCGCATCTCTTATCCAGCTCAGAAAGAACAACATTATTTAAAGCGTTTCAATTTATCGTCGTTTCGGGCAGCGAATTATAAAATCGCCAGGCAACTCTTTGCTGCCTTTAGGGAAGATTACCTAATTGGTGAACTATTATTTGATGAGTTCTCAGCTTTAGCTAATCGTCTCTGGTGGGAAAGCGGTGTTATGGCCCGCAACCAAAAACGACACCCGGAGTTTTACAAGTTACTTCAATTGGTAGGAGAATTAAGTTTCTATGCCCGAGCAAAAACAGCTGCTACCAGAAAACTTATCCCCTCTGTTTTAAATCGTGCTCTTACTAGCTATAAAAAGTAAAAGCGGTAGATAAAATTGCAGGGAAGTAAAGGTATATCCTTTCTCATGGTATCTCCATGAGGCCTGATCCTTTTCAGACACTTCCCTGCGTACTTGAAAATTACCTGCACATTCGGTTTTGGCGAGGAATTATCTAATCCCAATCACAGATTACTAGGTTGGCACCTAGGTATTTTGAGTAGAGCGAGGAAAAATTAAAGTGAA
>JALTHX010000097.1:559-3598 GCA_027076005.1 Caldisericaceae bacterium | reverse complement strand
GTTATAGCTCTGGATACAAAGAAACACGGCAACTCAGAATTAAAAAGCATAAAATCAAGGTCCATAGTACCTGCAAAAACGGGAAGAGGGGGAAGGATTATCGGTTTGCTCTTTATAGGATCTGCCGATGAAAAAGCATTTTCAAAAGAACAGACAACACTCCTTCAGACTGTGGTGAATGAGTCCTCTGTTTCTATTGAGCGGCTCAGGGATTTTATGGAAGGCGAACAGAAAAGACTTGAGCGTATCATAGAACACATACCGGAGGGAATTTATCTTCTGGATAATAATTTTAATATTTTAAGTATAAACTCCAAAGGCAAGGAACTTCTGCCGTTTCTAACCGGCAAAGGAAATTCAGGCAGAATAGAATATATAGGCAATATTCCCCTAAAGGACATTACTCTCTGGGAGCAGGGCCCTGATATATGGCATACCGTAGCTGTGGATAAACCGGAGCGGATGGTATTTAGTGCGGCTATACTTCCCATGGTTGAAGGCCCTAAAGAGGAGAAGCGGATGCTTATTATCCGCGATATCACTCAGGAAAGCCTGATACAGGAAAGGGTGAAACAACAGGAGCTTTTAGCGTCTGTAGGCCAGTTAGCTGCAGGCATAGCGCATGATTTTAACAACAGCCTTACCGGTATAATAGGTTTTGCACAGTACCTGCAGACAAAGGAGGATATTCCCGAATATGCAAAAGAGCATCTTAACAGTATGGAAAAACAGGGAATGCGTGCCGTAAATCTTATTCAGCAGATACTCGATTTCAGCAGGAAATCCGTTGTAATGCGTTCCGATATTGATCTTGTGCCTTTAGTAAAAGAGATTGTTAAGATGCTGGAGAGAACTATTCCGGAGGATATAAAGATACAGCTTACTATAGAAACGGAATATGCCGTTATATACTCCGACCCTTCACAGATACAGCAGATTATTACGAATCTTGCTGTAAATGCGCGTGATGCTATGCCGGCTGGAGGATTGCTGACCATTGAAACAAAAACAGTCTCTCTTGATGCTGCTTTATACGAGCGGCATCATAGTGGAATTCGTAAAGGCACTTATGTGATGCTGGCCATCTCAGACAATGGTGTGGGAATGGACAATGAAACAAAAGAGCGGGTTTTTGAACCCTTTTTTACAACAAAAGAAAAATCCAAGGGTACCGGACTAGGCCTTGCAACCGTCTATGGTATTGTTAAACAGAGTGGTGGACATCTTTGGGTATATTCGGAACCAGGCAAAGGTACTACTTTTAAAATATATCTGCCTATGGTTAAAAATAAAGTAAAAAAGAAAGATAAACCGGAAGCTGCTGTTAAAGATTTGCATGGAAGCGAAACTATTCTCGTTGTTGAAGATGAATTTATGGTACGTGAATTGGTATGCGATACGCTCCGGGCCAGTGGCTATACTATTTTAGAAGCAGCTAATGGGAAGCAGGCAATTGATGTCTTTACTGCTAATAGAGACAAAATAGATTTGGTGCTTACCGATGTGATTATGCCGGAAATGAGCGGTCGTAAAATGATTGAAACACTGTACGAAGCATATCCTGGCATTACAGCTTTGTATATGTCCGGATATACCGATGACGCTATTATCAAGCATGGTGTACTGGAACCGGGTATGGCCTATATTCAAAAACCATTCTCTCCGAAGGCGTTGATCCAAAAAGTAAAAGAAGTTCTGGATGAAAAGTGATTCGTCGGTAAATATAAATACGAACAAGCGTAATGATATTGAATCTATAATTGCAGAAGCAGATGACCTTCCGTCTCTGCCTTTAGTTACTCAAAAAGTATTAAAACTGACTTTTGATCCCGATGTTACCATTAAAGAAATTAGCCAGGTTGTTTCTGGTGACGCTACTCTTTCGGTACGGTTTTTAAAAATTGTGAACTCGGCCTATTTTGGCTTTTCTTCGGATATAAAGGACATTCAGCATGCTGTCTCAATTCTTGGTGTACTGGCAGTTCGCAACATCGCTATAACCCTCTCTTTATTGGATATTTTTCCAATAAAGCAAGCCAAAGAATATGAAAATCTATTTAAACGTTCTATAGCAGCCGCTATTGCTGCCGATTTTATTTCTCAGATTGAAGGAAAAAAAGCACATCCGGATGTCTTTTTATCCGGTCTGTTACAGAATTTTGGTATGTTTGTTTTAATGCGTTATTTACCTGGTAAATATATAGAGATAATTAATACTGCTCAGAAATATGCGTTGGATATTGTTGATGTAGAAGAAGCCATCCTGGGAACTAATCATATTAGAATTGGGTCAATAATTGCTAAGCGCTGGGAGCTGCCTATTATTCTGCGGGCGTCTATTGAGTATAAAAATGGTATTAAAGGAGCAATGGAATTAAATATCCCCGCAGAGGCTAAACGCTTAATTAAATCAGCATTTTTAGGTGGTTTAGCGGCTGATATTTATTGGGGCTGGAATAAGGCACAGACGATTGCGTTATTTAAAAAACAGTTAAACGCCTTAGTTGAATGCGAGCAGAGTACGGCGAATGATATTTTATCGTCACTCCCACATCTGGTTTTGGACTCGGGTTTTGTTGAGGTAGAAAAGGAAACGGATTTACCTTCATTTAGTACAATTCTGGAAGAAGCAGAAAAAGAGCTTTTGCAAAGTGCGTTTAAGAAAAAGAGTTTATACAGAATGTACTATAATGGACAGATTCAGCTAGAAAAGAGTCAAAAAGAAATAAAGCGCCTTAAAGAAGAATTAGATCGTAGTAATAGTCTTGTTCAGAAAATTGCACTACAACTAAAGAAATAATAATTAACCTATTTATGTTTTCCACTTTAGCGATAGAATCGGTTTTTAGAGTTGAAACACTGATTATACAAAAAGTATTTTTAATACGTTCGTATTTATTTAGAAGTTATGTCTAAAATTTCTCTAACATTTTTCAGTAACTGTTCTGCGAGAAACGGTTTTTGTAAATAGGAAAAATCAGGTTCTGTTTTACTGGAAAAAGCGCTGATATGTATAAATTTGGTTTTTGGATTTATATT
>JALTHX010000097.1:0-549 GCA_027076005.1 Caldisericaceae bacterium | reverse complement strand
TTTATTTTTACCTGTAATTCCTCTACTGCTTGAGGCATATCCAATAATACACCGGATAGACCTTTTATCTTTTTTAATTTATTTTTTATAGATTTTGCTATTAAAAGATTTTCTTTTCTATCATTTACTTTAGAAGATTTAGATAGCATACTTTGATGAAATGATGAATCCATAGAGATTAAATCAATAATATCTTTGTTTTGTTCAAATATTGCCAGACCTTCAACGCCGTTTTCAGCCGTAAATACGGTGTATCCATGATGTCTTAATGTTTCGGCCGCTGTATGCGTAATATCTTTTTCATCATCGATTATAAGAATCGTTTCGCTTCCACCTCGGGCAGGAGATGATATTATTTCTGCTTTCTCTGATTCTGTGTTTTTTTGTATGGCCGGAAAGTATAAGGAAAACGAAGTCCCTTCGCCCGGATTGCTGAAAAATTGTGTTACACCGTCATGTTGTTCAACCAATCCATAGACAGTGGCCAGACCGAGACCGGTACCCTGTCCGAATTCCTTGGTACTGAAGAAAGGCTCAAAGATATGCTCC
>JALTHX010000096.1:0-3623 GCA_027076005.1 Caldisericaceae bacterium | reverse complement strand
GTTTTTCTCTTTGTCCCAATAACTCGTTGCCCTATACACGTATATGCTGTTTCCTCTTTTCTGCTTTACAATATAGCTCATAACTATATGATAACTATATAAATAAAAAAGTCAATAGTTTTATACAAGGTTTCTATAAATAACTAGTTAAGAGGATGGGGATTTGAGGTTGTATAGGCTCATACTATATTTAAAAACAAATTCCATTTCAAAGCAACAAGGGTACAGCAGATACTTCAACAATCCTTTGAGTGTAGACAAAAATGTTGCCTTTTACCTTCCTTATTCTATATTATGAAACGAAAGTAAAAAACAAGAAATATAAAGTATACTGTTTATCACATAAAATCCAGGACTTTCATCTGCCATATTATACGTGTTAAGTATATCATTATTTTATTTTTTGGTTTTAATTCCAATTAAAGATATTGCATTAAATCTCTATTATGTTGACTATATTTATTTTTTGACTATACTTAAAAAATTGAAGAATATTGTAGAGGGAGGTAAAAATATGGATACCAAAAAATTTGAAAAATTAAGCATAGAAGAAACACTCAAAACACTTCAAACAGATCCCGAGAAAGGTTTAACGGAAGAAGAAGTCCGGAATAGAATTAAGAAATACGGTAGAAACGAAATTCCGGAAAAAGAAGAATCCACATTACGTAGAATTTTAAGAAGATTTTGGGGGCCAATCCCGGCAATGATAGAAACTGCTGCAATTCTTTCAGCTGTTGTCCACAAATGGGGAGACTTCACAATCATCACATTGCTACTTCTAACCAATGCATTTATTGATTTTTGGCAAGAATCTAAGGCACTCAATACACTAAAAGTATTAAAGGAAAAGCTTGCTAAAAAAGCAATCGTCCTGCGTAACGGAGAATTCAAAGAAATCGACGCAAGAGAATTAGTTCCGGGAGATATTATAAAGATCAGAATAGGAAACATAATTCCTGCGGATGTAAAAATTCTACAAACAGATTATATGCTTGTCGACCAATCCGTGCTTACAGGCGAATCCTTACCTGTTGCTAAAAAGACAGAAGATATCGTATATTCAAACTCCATCGCTAAACAAGGCGAAGCAATCGGCATAGTTACCAACACAGGGCTTAATACGTTCTTCGGAAATACAGTAAAACTTGTCGCAAGAGCAGAAAAAGAAGAAAAGAGTCATTTCCAGAAGGCAGTTATCAGAATCGGAAACTACCTTATCATTCTAACGGTATTTCTCGTTGCACTTATTATATTGGTCGCAATGTTCAGGCATGAGCACATGCTTGAAATTGTCAGATTTTCGTTGGTGCTCACCGTTGCAGCAATACCCGTTGCGCTACCGGCAGTGTTAACAGTGACGATGGCCGTAGGTGCAACATACCTTGCAAAAAAACAAGCAATTGTAAGCAGACTTGCTGCAATAGAAGAGCTTGCAGGCATAGATGTGCTCTGTTCTGATAAAACAGGAACCTTAACCAAAAACAAAATGACAGTTGCAGATCCAGTGGTGTACAATGGGTTTGATGCCAATAAACTTATGTTATATGCAGGGCTCGCTTCGAAAGAGGAAGATAACGATCCGATCGAAAAGCCAATCTTCGATTATTTGAAGCAGCATAAACTGTATGACGAACTTAAAAAATACAAGCAGTTAAAATTTAAGCCCTTTGACCCAGTAGGCAAAAGAACGGAAGCACTTGTAGAAGGCCCTGACGGAAAACAGTTTATAGTAACAAAAGGCGCACCGCAGGTAATACTTGAACTTTGCATTCATTCAATAAAGTCTGAAAAAATAACGGATCCTGTGAATAAATTTGCAGCAAGTGGCTATAGAACATTAGGCGTAAGCATCAAAGAAAAAGACGATTACAAATACGTGGGCCTTATCCCTTTGTTTGACCCACCGCGTGAAGACTCCAAGAAGACAATTGATGATGCAAAAGATCATCATGTTAGTGTAAAGATGCTAACCGGTGATAACTTAGCAATTGCAAAACACATTGCCGGGATTTTAGGCTTAGGCACAGACATTCTTGACGCACGTGACCTGAGAGGAGGAGATTACAGAGAGTATATTTTACTTTCGGAAGTTATTGCAAAAGCAATGTATCAACGCCTCAACCCTAAAGCAACAAAAGAAGAGATAGAGATATTCTCAAAAGATATCGCAAAGGACGTACGTAACTATTTATCTAACATACCACTCCCCGAGGGTTGGGTAAAACAGCACGAAGCAAAGATTATTGAACTCATAGAAGAATCAAACGGATTTGCTCAGGTATTCCCGGAAGACAAATACTTCATTGTGGATAAACTGCAAAAAGCAGGGCATATCGTTGCAATGACAGGCGACGGTGTAAACGATGCACCGGCATTAAGAAAAGCGGACGCAGGTATTGCAGTATCAGGGGCAACAGATGCAGCACGTGCAGCAGCAGCAGTTGTTTTGCTTCAACCTGGCCTCAATGTAATTATTGATGCTATCAAGATTGCGCGTGTTACATTTGAGCGAATGAAGAGCTACGCAATGTACAGAATTGCAGAAACGTTGAGAGTGATATTCTTTATGACATTATCAATTCTTATTTTTAATTTTTATCCTGTTACCGCTTTGATGATTATACTACTTGCATTTTTGAATGACATACCGATACTTGCAATTGCATATGACAGAACAAAAATCAACAATCGCCCCGTAAGTTGGAATATGCGAAATGTAATCACTGTTTCCACCGTATTAGGTATATTAGGCGTAATAGCAAGTTTTGGAATTTTCTATATTGCTAAAGTTTATTTCAAATTAGGAGCTGCCGCAATTCAAACATTTGTGTTCTTAAAACTTGCAGTTGCGGGCCACCTCACAATATTCATCACAAGAACAGAAGATAGATTCTGGAGAAAACCATATCCGTCAGGCATTTTATTCTGGAGTGCGGTTGCAACAAAAGCCCTTGCAACGCTGTTTGCAGTTTATGGCTGGTTTATTTCTCCTATCGGCTGGCGGTATGCTATTATAATCTGGGTTTATGCACTTGCCTGGATGGTAGTAAACGACTTTGCAAAAGTTGCAACATACAGATGGCTTAGAAGAGAAGAAATGGATAGAAGAAAGGAAATGGCAAAAGAATAATCTTTAATAAATATGAAGGGGGCTTTTAAGACCCCTCTCTCTTTATATCTTTGACTAAAAAAATTCTTGGATTTTTCATATTCAAAACAGACTTCAATGTATTCGTTTCTATTTTTTGTTATTATGAACCGGAGTAAACCGCTTTTTCTCATACCAATTTTGGTGTAGTTGTGATTATTACGGTGAAACACAAGTATTACGGGGTTTAAACTCAACTTTGTCCCTTCCAAAATGAGAAAGTTAGTAATAATCAGTCTTTTACAGGAATAGCAAGTGAAACGTAGTCACTACATTTTTCTTATGCAAAGATTAAAAGACTTTGAATATTTATTGGATTATTTGATAAACATCATTCTCTTTGGCATTTGAATCGGATCTTCCACCAAAAAATGGGACTATTTTATGCTCTAATCCCTCTTTGCAAAAGCGATTAGAGGAAATTATAGATATGAAAAATCGTTACTACAATCTATCAGGCAATTTTACGTGC